>NZFJ01000048.1 GCA_002690625.1 Rickettsiales bacterium | reverse complement strand
TCAAAAATTAGAAACTTTTTTTTTGCATCCTCGGGGTTTTTTGGAACTCCTTTTTCATCAAAATTATCAATAAGTTTTGGTTGAAACATACCACTTTTTATAGGAGGACTTCCAAGTTGAGTCAACAATGCTCTTAAAGGACTCTGTACCCTTACTCCTGCGAAATCTCCTACAGAATAAGTGCATATAGTAGAAGGTTTTCTATCATATTCTTTATAATAATAATTGAGTAAATTAATCAGCGCTGGAGGAGGCATATGATTATATTCGGCACTTACTATTATAAAAGCATCAGATTTTTTTAATATTTTCTGTATATAACTAATATTTTTTGGTAAATTTTTCATAGCAAAATCATCAAAGCGTTTATCTAAAAGAGGTAACTTTTTTTCTAGCGGATCAATTATATATGGAATATGTCCTTGCTTTATAATCTGCTTGTATAAAAAATTAACAAACCTTATTCCAACTCTTTTTTTTCTAGTAGAGCCATAAATAATTGCAATGCCAAGTTTTTTTTTCATAGTACTATTTACAAATATTGTATAACCAATTACGCTCTTTTTCTACTAAATACGGTGATACCTTGTCGAATAAATCTTTATTATATTTATTTAACCACATTTTTTCTGAATTATTAGGCATATTGTTTTCAATTAATTTTGTTTCATAAGGAGCTAAAGTTAATGTATTAACTTTTAAATGGTTTTTCTTGTTTAAGCTAATTTTTTTAGTAGTAACTAGGTTTTCTATTCTTATACCGTAACTTCCTTCTTTATAGTATCCAGGTTCGTTTGAAAAAACCATTCCATTTTTTAAGGGAATGTTACTTCTACTGGATATACTAAATGGTCCTTCATGAACATTTAAGCAAAAACCAACTCCATGTCCTGTGCCGTGGGCAAAATCTTTTCCATCTTGCCATAAAAATGATCTTGCTATTGCGTCAAGATAATTTCCTGAAATACCTTCAGGAAATACAGCCATACTTAAATTAATGTGACCTTTCAAAACTAGAGTGTAATTTTTTATTTGTTCACTAGTAGGTTTACCAATTGCAATAGTTCTAGTAACATCAGTTGTACCACTTTGGTATTGTCCACCACTATCCAAAAGAATAATATCATTTTTCTTTATTTTTTTATTTGTAAATTCATTAGGAATATAGTGAATAATTGCCCCATTTGATGAGGCTCCAGCAATGGTTGGAAAAGATTTACAAATATAGTCAGAGCATTGTTTTCTAAAAAACTCAATTTTTTGTACTAAATCTAACTCAGTAATATCTCTTTCTTTTTTATTTTTTACCCAAAATAAGAATTTACACAAGGCAATACCATCTTGTAAATGAGCTTTATTAAAGTTATAAATCTCTGTTGTATTTTTTACAGACCTAAATTCTAATATTGGATCATTGACAAAAGATACTTTTTTATAATTTTTTAATAATAAATTGTAATAATTTTGAGAAGTACTTATTGGATCTAATAGGGCTAGATGCTTCTTGCTTTTAATTTTATTTAATATGTGTGGTATATCTTTGATATCAAAAAAAACAATCTTAGCATCATATGAATTTTTAATATTTATTGGTATATTTTTATTTTCCAGAAAAATATAAATCTTATTTTTTGTTATAAGAGAAAAACTAAATACTACAGGCGTATATTCTAGATCTTTACCTCTTATATTTAGAAGCCATGCAATTGATTCACTGTTTTGTATAAAAATAGCATTAGCTTTTTGTTTGTCTAAAAACTTTAATACGAGTTTGATTTTATTTTTATAATTTAGTCCTGTTTTTTTATCACTTAATAAAAAAATATTTTCTGTTTTCTGAGTTTTAGTATTCCTAGACCAAATTAAATCTACTATATTAGTTTTTAAATTAATAATATTTATGTTATTTTTTTTACAAACTACTTTATATTTTTCGTATTTTGAAACACTAATTGTTTTCGGATCTAAAGCAATATTATTTAATTTATTTTTAAAGAAATTTAAAAATTTTAAAAAATCGAATTCTGCAACATTATAAACTTTAACTTTTAGGTCTTTTGTTTGTTTTTTAGCTTGTAAAGTATACCTACCATCAACAAATAAGTATAAATTTTTTAAAGAAACTACTAAATATCCTGCAGATCCAGAAAAACCACTAATCCAGCTTAATCTTTCAAAGTTTTTAGGAGTATTCTCTAATAACCTTTCATCTTCGTGCTCTAATAAGAAAGCTTCAATATTCTTAAGCTTCATAATTTTCCTAAGGGAATTTACTCTTTTTTTTATATTGTTTGTATCATGCATTAGTTGATAAAAATTCTACTCTTACTTTCTTTATATTAGTTTTATTAAATTTAACTTCAACATTTTCACCGTCCAAGCTAATTACAATTCCGTAACCAAATTTTTGATGAAATACTTGAGTACCTTTAAAAATTTTATTCTCTTCAGAGTAATTGATTTTTTTATTTTCATCTACAGTTTCATAATTATTTTGATTAATTTCTGAATAAGTATTTATAAAATTAATATTTTCTTTAGGTAATTCGCTTATAAACCTTGAGGGTACAGAGTAATACCATTGACCATGAATTATTCGGCTATTAGCATGTATAATCCAAATTTGTTCTCTAGCTCTAGTAATTCCGACGTATGCTAACCTTCTTTCTTCTTCAAGACCTTCATTAAACCTTTCTTCCAAAGCTCTTCTATTAGGAAAAACGTCTTCTTCCCAACCTGGTAGAAAGACATATTTATATTCTAATCCTTTAGCTGCATGAAAAGTCATAATATTTACAGTTTCTTTAACATTGGAGGTTTCATTGTCCATAACTAATTGTATATGTTCTAAAAATGATCTTATAT
This sequence comes from Rickettsiales bacterium, assembly GCA_002690625.1. The sequence goes on along the minus strand of NZFJ01000048.1, from coordinate 4,951 downwards.
CATCAAATTCATTTAAGGCATTAACTAATTCTTTAAGGTTATCCAATCTTGTTTCAGCTTCAATAGATTTGTCATTTTGCCACATTTCTGTATAACCAGATTCATCAAGAATTATTTTTGCTAACTCTGGAGCCGATAAATTTATTTTTTCTCTCCATCTGTCTACGGATTTTAAAAAACTAAGTAATTTAGCATTAGTTTTAACTGCAAAAGAGTTTTCAATAACTAATATTCTAGCTGCTTGTAAAAGAGAAATATCTTTTTTTCTAGCAAAAACTTCTATTTGTCTCATAGATTTTTCGCCTAAGCCTCTTTTAGGAACATTTATTATTCTTTCAAAGGCTAAATCATCGTAATCGCTAGAGGTTACTCTAAAAAATGCCAAAGCATCTCTAATTTCTAATCTTTCATAAAATTTAGTACCTCCAATTATTTTATAAGGCAATCCTATTTTTATAAACCTATCTTCAAAAGATCGTGTTTGGTAACTTGCTCTTACTAAAATTGCACAAGAATTTAAACTTTCTTTTGAATTTTTTAATTCTTCTATTTTATCGCTTACGTATATTGCTTCTTCTCCGCTGTTATATGTATTTATAATTGATATTTTTTTTCCATCATTTGCATCAGTCCATAAATTTTTCCCCATTCTGGCCTTATTTTTTGAAATGAGAAAATTAGCTGCTTTTAAAATATTTCCTTTAGATCTATAATTTTTTTCAAGTTTTACAACTTTTACATTATTAAAATCTTTTCCAAACTTTTGAATGTTTGCTACTTCAGCACCTCTCCATGAGTATATTGACTGATCATCGTCACCAACTACACATATTTTGTTATCTTCACCTGCTAAATTTCTTAACCAACTGTATTGACATGAGTTAGTATCTTGATACTCATCAACTAAAATATATTGGAATTGATTTTGATATAACTCTAATATATTTGGTTCTAAAGAAAATATATTTAAATTTTGTAATAAAAGATCGCCATAATCAGTGGCGTTTAAGGTTTGCAGTCTATTTTGATATGTATTATATAATTCAGCTCCTTTATTATTAGCAAAATCACTGCCAACAGAGTCTACATTCTCAGGGTTTAAGCCTTTGTCTTTCCACCGCTGAATAATAAAATTTAAATTTTTTGCAGGCCATCTTTTTTCTTCAATATTATGAAATGATAAAACTTGTTTTAAGAGTTTTAATTGATCATCTGTATCTATGATTGTGAACTGTTTTTTAAGACCTACAATTTCTGGATGCTTTCTTAATATTCTAGCGCCCATTGAATGAAAAGTACCTAACCACCAACCAGCAGTATTTACTTTTAAAATATTTTCAACTCTGCTTTTCATTTCATTTGCTGCTTTATTTGTAAAAGTTACAGTTAATATTTGATACGGTGATGCAAGTTTATCATTAACAATTTTGGATAATCTAGTGGTAAGCACCCTAGTTTTACCAGTTCCTGCTCCAGCTAAAACTATTAAAGGACCGTGAAAAAAGTTTACAGCTTCTTTTTGTGATTTATTGAGACTATCTAAAATATTCAATATTAAGACCTAAATTTTAATTATTAAATTAGAAAACTTTAAAATTTAATTAGTCAAGAAAATAGCCATTAAAGCTAAAATTATTACTATTACAACAGAACCTTTTATTGAAAGATTAACAAATGTCTTCCAAGTTTTTTTATGATCTTCTAGGTATTTTTTTTCATCAAATGACATAATTTTTCCTTAATTATTTACAATACTTAATTTTCAAATTTAAAACAAATTATTTATTTTTTTTTTGTAATATAAACTATAAATTATTTGTAGAAATGTTATATTGTATATGGTAGCAATAATAAATAGTGAAATTTTAAATAATTACGCTAAATAATTAAAGTGTAATTCAAAAAAAGGTTTTTATGTTTTATATGACAAATAAGTTAAAAAAAATAATTTTTTCTTTCATAATATCTTTAATGGTTTATCCCACAATTTACATTCATACCCTTATCGCAATGGAACCTAAAGGTATAGCAGAGGATTATGGTGTAGATCTTCAAAATCCAGTAACGGAAGTTGCTCAAGACGTATATAATATGCATGCATTTGTTACAATTATAATGGCATTAATTACACTATTTGTTTTAGGTTTGCTAGTATGGGTATGTTATAGATATTCAGAAAAAAAGAATAGTAAACCTTCAAAAACTGTACACAACACATTGGTAGAAATATTATGGACAGCTATACCTGTTTTGATATTAATTATTATAGCAGTGCCATCATTCAAATTATTATACAAACAAGACGTTATTCCTGAACCAGATTTGACAATAAAAGCAATAGGCTATCAGTGGTATTGGGGTTATGAATATCCTGATAACGGGAACTTTTCATATGAAGCCTTTATGGTTCAAAGCAAAGAAGAGCTAGAAGAAGAAAAACCATATAAAAGAATGCTTACAACAGACACTAAGGTTGTAGTACCGATTAATAAAATAATTAGAGTACAGGTAACTGCCGCAGATGTTTTGCACAGTTGGGCTGTGCCTGCATTTGGCGTTAAAACAGATGCAGTGCCAGGTAGACTTAATGAAACATGGTTTAAAGCAGAGAAAGAAGGAATTTACTATGGCATGTGCTCTGAGCTGTGTGGAGTGAATCACCAATCTATGCCAATAGAAATCCATGTTGTATCTGAAAAAGAATTTCAGGTGTGGGTAGAAGATTCTAAATTAAAATATGCAAAAACAAATAATTTAATCGCTAATAAATAAAATCGGAGAATAATTATGGTATCGACAGTTATTGAGCACGAGCATGATCACGAGGTAAAAGGTTGGAGAAGATGGGTTTTCTCTACTAATCATAAAGATATAGGGTCCATGTACTTAATATTTGCAATTATTGCAGGTATTATTGGTGGAATAATGTCATTAATAATGAGAACCGAATTAGCTGCGCCAGGTGATGGAATACTAAATGGTAATTATCAAATGTATAATGTATTAACCACAGCTCATGGGCTAATAATGATATTTTTCATGATAATGCCAGCAATGATAGGAGGTTTTGGTAATTGGTTTGTTCCTATTATGATAGGAGCTCCTGATATGGCTTTCCCTAGGATGAATAATATAAGTTTTTGGCTTTTAGTTCCGGCTTTTATACTTTTAATGGCTAGTCCATTTGTGCAAGGAGGAGCTGGAACTGGTTGGACAATCTATCCACCTTTATCTAGTAATTTAGGTCATGCTGGGCCAGCTGTAGATATGGCTATATTGAGTTTACATTTAGCTGGAGCCTCATCTATTTTGGGAGCTATTAATTTTATAACTACTATTTTTAACATGAGAACTCCAGATATGACTTTGCATAGAATGCCATTATTTGTTTGGTCTATTTTAGTAACTGTATTTTTATTAGTTTTATCTTTACCAGTTTTAGCTGGAGCAATAACTATGTTATTAACAGACAGAAACTTTGGAACTGCCTTTTTTTCTCCTGAAGGAGGTGGTGATCCAATTTTATTTCAACATTTGTTCTGGTTTTTTGGGCATCCTGAAGTTTACATTTTAATTTTACCTGCTTTTGGAATAGTTAGTCATGTGGTTTCTACTTTTTCTAGAAAGCCAGTTTTTGGATATTTAGGAATGGCATACGCTATGGTAGCTATCGGTGTTGTTGGTTTTATAGTATGGGCACATCATATGTATACTGTAGGTCTTGATGTAGACACAAAAGCATATTTTACTGCAGCTACAATGGTAATTGCAGTCCCTACAGGGATTAAAATTTTTAGTTGGATTGCCACTATGTGGGGAGGATCAATAAAATTTACAACTCCCATGTTATTTGCAATTGGATTTATTTTTCTATTTACATTAGGAGGTGTTACGGGGGTGGTATTAGCCAATGCAGGAATTGATACTGTTCTTCATGATACTTATTATGTTGTAGCACATTTTCATTATGTTTTATCTTTGGGCGCAGTTTTTGCTCTTTTTTCTGGCTTTTATTATTGGTTTGGTAAAATTTCAGGTAAACAGTATTCCGAGTGGATGGGAAAAGTTCACTTTTGGTTAATGTTTTTAGGAGTAAATTTAACCTTTTTCCCTATGCATTTTTTGGGTCTACAGGGTATGCCTAGAAGATATGCAGATTATCCAGATGCATATGCTGGTTGGAACGCAGTAGCTACTTATGGATCTTATATTTCAGGTATAGCTACTATTTGGTTTGTAGTTATCTTATTCAGAACATTAGCTTACGGTAAAAAATGTGCTGATAATCCTTGGGGAGGACAACCAGATACTTTAGAATGGAAAACTACTTCTCCTCCTCCATTTCATACTTACGATACCCTTCCTAGTATCGATGTCAAAGGTAAGAAGGTTAATCATTAAATATTTATAATGTCTAGCTTCACATTTAATAAAAAGGTTGAGTCAGAAAATGGCTCAATCTACAATTATTTTGTATTATTAAAGCCCAGAGTAATGTCACTTGCTATTTTTACTGCACTAGTCGGACAAGTTTTAGCATTAAAGTATTATTCTAATCATCCTTTATTAACATTTTTTTCCCTGTTTAGTATAGCTTTGGGAGCTGGTGCAGCTGGATGTATAAACATGTGGTATGATAGAGATATAGATGCAATTATGAAAAGAACAAAAAATAGACCAATTCCAATGGGATTAGTAGAGCCTGCAGAAGCTCTTAGTTTAGGAATAATTTTATCTATTTTATCTATTTTATTATTGACTTTGTCTTCGAATATAATGGCAGGTTTTTTACTAGCGGTTTCTATATTATTTTACGTGTTTATATATACCATTTGGTTAAAAAGAAAGACATATCAAAATATAGTTATTGGAGGAGCAGCCGGAGCACTACCTCCTATAATAGGTTGGGTTTCTATTACAGATGAGATTAGTTTATTTCCAATAATTTTAT
>NZFJ01000047.1 GCA_002690625.1 Rickettsiales bacterium | reverse complement strand
TCTGATAAAAAAGAAATTAATAAGTTTAATATTGTCCTGTTAATTCCTAAAACATCTCAAGAATTTGAAGAAAGAAAAGATTTAATATTTAATCAATTAAGTTTAAATAAAAATATAATATCAGTAGATTTAAAAAATCCCGAAGAAGTCAAATTAATCCTTTCTAATATCTTAACTAACATAGAATTAGATGATGATTTGATACCAGAAGTGTACGAGTTAAAAATAAAAAATAAAAACAATTTCAATCTAGAGAGTATTAATTATAAAGTGTCAGAAATAGATTCAAATGCTAAAATTTTCACAACTAATTTAAATAAAAACAATCTAACTAAATTTATTTATGTATCTTTTTTAATAAGCAGTTTAATATTTATTTTAGTTAATAGCCTATCTATTAGAAATAATATATATAGAATAAAAGATTATCTAGCTATAGGAAGGGCTTTTGGAGTAAGGGATTACACTATAATTAAAAATATGAATTTAGGACATTTTACTATAATAGTTATAGCATTTTTATTAAGTATACTTGTATTCTATTTTTATTTAAATACAACACTTGATTTAAAAAATTACTATTCTAATTTTCTTTATATTTTTTTTACTTATACTTTAGTATCTTTGGTTAATTTTAACTTTTTTTTAATTAGATTTTTAAAAATTTTTATTTAAAGAAAATGAGAAGACTTATTATACTTTTATTAACTTTTATTTTAATTTCTCTTAGTTTAGGCTTCATATTTTTTTTTAATAAAATACATTATAAAGATACTCATTTAAATAATAATATTAAAGGAATAGCTGTTTTAACAGGAGGAAAAGGAAGAATTAAATTAGGCTTACAGGCATTAGGAAAATATCCGCATGCAAAGTTAATTATATCTGGAGTAGATAAAAAAGTTTCTGATGAATTTATAATTCCAAGTTATATAGAGGATAAAAAAAAAATTTATATTGATAGACTTTCAGAGAGCACCATACAGAACGCTAAGGTAATATCTAGTTGGGCAAAAGAAAATAATATTAATAATATTTTAGTAATAACCTCATATTATCATATACCGAGAAGTATATTATTACTTGAAAGTTATTCACCAAACATTAATTTTTATCCTTTTCCTGTAAAGAGAAAATCTATAAAGGAATTACATTTTATAAAAAAACTTAATATTTATCTTTTTTTAACGGAGGAGTACATTAAGTATTTATTAAGTCATTTAACTTTTGTGATAAATTAATTATGTTTTTTAGGTCAATCTTATTTAATATTATATTTTATATATCTATTTTATTTTTTGGTATAGCATTTTTACCTCTATTAATTTCAAAAAAGTATACTTCCAGCGTGGTAAGGCTTTGGGCTAATTTTATTCTAATATGCTTAAAAAAAATATTAAATATACAGATTAATTTTGATAATAATTATATTAATGAAAATGAAGGTATGATTATAGCAGCTAATCATAAGTCTGTTTTTGACACTATATATTTTCTAGCGGAATATAAGAAAGTAATTTATATAGTAAAAAAAGAGCTAAAATACTTACCTATTTATGGTTGGTACGCAATAAGAATGGGTAATATTTTTTTAGATAGGAAAAAGAGGTTTGAATCTATAAAGAAACTTTCTAATAATATTGAGACTATGGTTAAAAAGGGATTTAAAATTGTAATATTTCCTGAGGGTTCTAGACAAAAAAAAAATAGAATAGGTGAAATTAAACCAGGAATTTTTTTAATTCAAAATAATTTAAAAAAACCGATATATCCTGTATATATCAACTCTGCTGATGTTTGGCCTAAGGATACATGGAAAAAATATAGTAATAATATTTTATTAAAAGCACTTAAACCTATAGAGTATGGATTAGATAAAAATAAATTTAAGAACAAACTAAAAAAAGTTTTCGAAAGAATGGACAATGGATATTAATAATATTTTACTTAGTAGTTTTAAAAAAATAAAAGGTTTTTTAGTAATATTTTTCATCGCTTTACTAGTTTTACTTATATTAAAAATAACAAAAAACTCGAATAATTTAAATGAAGAAAGTACGCAGCCAGTATTTGTAGACACTACTAATATAGATCTAGGCAATCATAAACCAGAATATATTTTTTATGGAAATATTAGAGGAGTTAATTATATAGATGTAATAGCTAAATTATCAGGAAAGATAACTTTTGTTTCACCAAAAGTTAAAAATTCCTCTTATTTTAAGGAGAATGAGATAGTTTTTCAACTAGATGATTTTAGATATAAACAGGAGGTTATACAAAAGAAGGCAACACTTAATGATCTAGAAAACGAGTTAAAATCTACAAATCTAAAGTATGCTGAAGTATTAAAGCAATTAAATTTAAATCAAAAAGATTATGAAAGAAAAAGTAAACTTTATGGAAGTATAATAACTAAAAAAGAGTTAGAGGACTCAGAATTAACTCTTTCTATGACTAAAGCTAGAATGTTAGATGAAAAAGCTAGATTAAATTCTCTTTTATCAAATATTGAAATTGCTAAAGCTCGATTAAAAACAGCAAGGAGAGATTTAAATGATACAAAATACAAAGCTCCATTTGATGGGAAGGTTTCAAATAATTTAATAGAAATAGGGACGGAGGTAATTACTGGAAAGGTATTAGGATCTCTAATTAATACAAATTCTCTAAATGTAGATTTTTTTGTTGGAGAAAATACATATACTACATTAGGAAAGTTTATAAATAAAGATGTTAATGTAATCTGGAAGAATTCTAAATATAAAAATAAGTATAAAGGAAAAATATTTTATGTAGACGGTAGTATCAATAAAGAAAGATCAGGGCTTAATATTAAAGCAAAACTAGAAAACATAGATAATGATGATCCTATAAAGCCAGGTGTTTTCGTAGAAGTGTTACTGTTAGGAGATAGTATAGAAAATTCTTTTTTAGTAGAGGAAAATGCTATTTATGATGATAACTTTGTACTTATCTTAAAGAATCAAATCCCTATAAAAAGAAAAATATACATTAATGGTACAGTAAAAAATAAAATTATTATTACTGGTAATATAAAAAAAGGAGAAAAATTAATTCTAACAAGATTAAACAGTATAAATGGTAAACAAAAGCTTTTATCTAAGAGCAAAAATGAAAAATAATCTTGTATTTAAAGCATTAAATCATAAAACAGCAGCAAATTTATTCCTTATGCTAATGTTAATACTAGGTTTATATGCATCAAAAGAGTTAAATACTCAGTTTTTTCCTAATTACTCTATTGATTATGTCACTGTTGATATGAATTGGAAGGCGGCCAGTCCTGATGATATTGAAGAATCTCTAATTAAACCTATTGAAGAGAAAGTCAGATATATAGATAAAGTTAAAAGCACAAGATCTACTGCTTTAGAAGGGAATGCAAGAGTATTACTAGAGTTTGAGTCAGGTACTGATATGAAAAGAGCTTTATCCGATGTAGAAAGAGAGGTTAATTCTATTACTTCTTTTCCAGCAGATTCAGAATTACCAGAAATAAAATTAATAATACCATATGAACAAATAAGTTTAATTTTAATAAATGGAGAAGCTAGCGAATTAGAGTTAAAAAGGACGGCTAAAAATTTAAGAGAGCGCCTTTTAAATCAGGGAGTAGATAAAATAGAAATTGATGGTATTAGAAATCAAATCATTTATATCAATATTGATCCTTTAGCTTTATTTTCAAATAAACTTGATCCCGAACAAGTGGCTAATAAAATTAAACTAGAGACAAAAAATATACCTTCAGGAATTTTAAGAGATCAAAATTTTTTACAATTAAGAACTTCTAGTAAAAAAGATAGCGTAAATGATATTGAAAATTTACAAATTAAGAATAATCAAGGAAAAAAAATCAAAATCTCTGAGATAGCTAGCGTTTACGAAGACTTTAATGAAAAAGAGAGCCAAGGTTTCAGTAGAGGAGAGAGTGCTATTACTTTAAAAGTTTTTAGGTCTCTAGGTACAGATGTATTAGAAAGCACAAAGGTATTAGAGAAAACGGTGAATCAATTTAAAAATAATCTACCTGAAAATATAAATATAGCAATTTACGATTTATCTTCTCAATACATAAGAGATAGAATAAATCTTTTGTTGAAAAATGGGATAGGAGGATTATTTTTAGTTTTAATAATTTTATTTCTTTTTCTCAGGTTTAAAGTTGTTTTTTGGGTTGCTGTAGGAATACCAGCTGCTATTTCTGTTACTTTAGCTATTATGTATATTACAGGGCAGTCTATTAATATGATAAGTCTTTTTGCACTTATAATGATGCTAGGAATCATAGTTGACGATTCAATTGTAGTAGCTGAACACATTGAATATCAATATGAAAAAATAGGAAATGCATCAGATGCAGCATATAGTGGGGCAATAAGAATGTTAGGACCTGTTACAGCAGCTTCCTTAACTACTATTGCTGGATTTGCACCAGTTTTTTTAATATCTGGCGTAATAGGCCAAGTTATTGAAGCTATTCCCTTAGTTGTTATAAGTGTAATAATAGCAAGTTTTTTTGAATGTTTTTTTGTCCTACCAGGACATATAAAGTTAGCGCTTAGTTCTAATGATAATAAAAAAATAAGGAAAAATTTTAATCTAAATATATTTTTAGATAAATTTAAGAATGGTTATTTTATTAAGTTTTTAGAGATTAGTATATTGCACAAATATAAGACATTTTTAATAATTATATCTATCTTAGTGGTTAGTATTTCTTTACTTAGGATGGCACACGTAAAGTTTTATTTTTTTCCATCGCCTGAAAGTCAGATTATTTTAGTAAACTATAGTTTCTCCCCAGGAGCTTTAAAGCATAAAACAAAAAATTTCTCTGATGAATTAGAAAAAAGCTTGAGAAAAATAGATGAATTTAAAGTAGTAAAAAACGTATATAGTACCATAGGAAAACCTATTTGGGGTAGTAGGATATCTACTTCAGAAACTGGAGATCATGTAGGCGGAATGATAGTTGAATTAACTAGTCCAGAAGAAAGAAATATTAGAACCAAAAGTTTAATTGAAGAATGGAAAAAATATATTGATTATCCAGCTGGTCTAAATAGTTTTACTATTCTAGAAAGAAAAGGAGGGCCTCCAGGTTTAGATATAGATATTAGACTAAGATCTAAAGATACTGATATTAAAACATTAAAAAGTGCTGCTAACTTTGTAAAACAAGAATTAAGTTACCTAAAAGGAGTTACAGACATTAGAGATAACCTGCCTTTAGGTAAAAGAGAGATATCTTTTAAATTAACAGAAAAAGGTAAGGAATTAGGTTTTGATAGCAATTATCTAGCAAATAAAATAAGAGCAACTTTTGATAGCGTATCTGTAAATAAGTTTTTTAGAGGTGACGAAGAAATAGAAATAATAGTTAGAAATAATCCTAAAAAATTAAACCTTAGTTTAATTAATTCTTTTTTAATTTTATCTCCTACTAGTCAGTTAGTACCTCTTTCAGAAATCGTAGAAATTAAAAAAAATCAAGGTTTTTCAGTTATAAAAAGAAATAACGGATTCAGAGAAGTAACAATAACTGCAGAAATTAATGAAGAAAAAGTTAATCCAGATGATGTAATAAGAGAAATAAAAAATAAAGTTTTTTTATCAATAAAAGATCAGTATAATTTGGAGGGATTAATAGCAGGTAGAGCAGAAGAACAAGCTGAAACTTTTGGAGATATGAAGAAGGGAGGTATATTAGCTATTGGTGTTATATATATAATTTTAGCTTTTATATTTCAGTCCTATTTTTTGCCATTATCAATAATGTCAGTCATACCGTTTACTCTAATAGGGGTTATTTTTGGTCACTGGGTTACCGGTTTTGATATAACAATATTGTCTTTAGTAGCAATATTTGGATTAATAGGTATTGTAGTAAATGACTCTATTATTATGGTGTCTAATATTTATGAAAAACTTAGATCTGGTCTAAGTATAGATGAATCAATAATAATGGGATCGCAAGAGAGACTAAGAGCAGTAGTTCTAACTTCTTTTACAACAATTGGTGGATTAACTCCTTTGCTTTTTGAAGGCAGTATACAAGCACAGTTTTTGAAGCCTATGGCGATAACTATAGTTTTTGGACTTTTATTTTCCACAGTTTTGGTTTTAGTTTTTATACCTGTTATTTTAAAAATCGGAGATGATATAAAGAATCTATTTAATCCAAAATTTAGGAACTAATAATATTAAAAAAGCAAGAAACTCTAGTCTACCCATTATCATTCCAGCTGCTAAGGTTAACTTAAGACTACCATTTAATTGGTTAAAGTTTTCTGCTGGACCTATGATATTACCAAGCCCAGGGCCAACCACAGCTACTGAAGTAACAGCTGCAGAAATTGATGTAATGAAATCATAACCATGGTACGAAAAAATACTAGTAATAATAAATATACTTATTAAGAAACAAAAAATAATTATCATTACTGAATTAACAATTTCCTGATTGATATTTTTATTGTTATAGTTAATTGAAGTTATTGATCTAGGCGAATTTATCATTTTTAACTCTTTCAATATCATCTGATATATAATTTGAAGTCTAAAAACCTTAAGTCCGCCTGTAGTAGAACCAGAACATCCTCCGATTAGCATTATAGTAAGAAAAATAGTATTAGAGAAAGATCCCCAGTTTGAAAAGTTAGTTGTTGAGTATCCGGTACCTGTCATAATAGAGACACCATTAAATAACGATAGTCTCATTGCAGTTAATATATCTAAATTATCTTTTAAATATATCCATACAGACAAGGCTAATACAAAAAATATAATTAAAAATAAAAATAATAGAACCTGATTATCATTTAATATAGAGTAATTTTTTCTTAAACAGGATATATATAAAGTAAAAGGTAAACTAGCTAGAAGCATACCTAAAACAATCACTAATTCAGTAAAAAAATTATTATAGTTTCCTATCGAATTATTTTGTGTAGAAAATCCTCCTGTTGCTACCGTAGTCATAGAGTGGCATACAGCATCAAAAAATGATAGCCCGCTCAAAAGAAGCAATAAAAATATAGTAAATGTAAATATAAAATATATCCCACCTAACAATTTTGCTAATTCTGATGATCTATAATGCAATCCCTCAGGTTTTTCACTCCAGTCCTGTGTAAAAAGCTTTATACCACCTATATTAAATATAGGAATAATAGCAATTGCAAAAATTATAATACCTATACCACCTATCCACTGTAGTATAGATCGCCAGATCAAAATCCCATTTGAAAGGCCTTCACCATTTTGATAAACACTTGCTCCTGTTGTAGTAAGCCCTGAAGTTGCTTCAAATATTGCACTCGAAAAAGTTGATAAATTTATTCCATAATAAAATGGTAAACTAGAAAACAAAACTAATATTGGCCAAGACAGTGTTGTTATTAATATAGTATCTTTAAAATTAAATTTTTTTTCTTTCTCTTTAAATGCTAATACTAATGTAATTCCAATAAATAATGTAAAAAAGGAGCTACCTACAAAGGTTATTAAATTAGTACTAGAAGAAAAATACTCTAATAGTATAGGAATAATCATTAAAGAACCTATACCTGTGATAAGGATTCCTAAAAAAAAAAATATAATTCTATAGTTTAACATACTAACTACAGCTAGAGTTTCCTAGTACACAAAATTGAGAACAAAAAGGATGATTTAAATAAACCTTTTTATCAGCATTTTTCAAGTTTTTTCCTAATTCAAAATCTTTATGTTTTGTAACTAAAGTACAAGCTAATATTTTTGTATTAAGGTCTGATTTTTTTTTTACTACCATTCTTGAACTAGAACACATTAAATCTTGAGGCTTTTTTTTTAAAATTTTCCAACAATTTTCAGTAATTTCTAAAGTATTTTTTTTAGAATCAATATGCGGAAATATAATTAACTTATTTCTATCATAGGTATTAAATTTTATTTTTAAATCATTAAATAGTTTTTGAAAGCCATCTCTTATTTCTTCTTCTGAATCATTTTCTTCTAATCTAGAGGCTATGTTTACAATAAAGTTTTGTTTATACAACCACTGAATATTCTTTAATAGTTTTTCCCAAGTATTACTTCCTCTAATTTTTTCATGGTTTTCTTTTTTATGGTGATCGATAGATATTCTTATAGTGAGATTTTCTTTAAAGGGCAAATTTAAAAGATCTTTAAACTTTATTTCTATAGGACGTAAACCATTTGATAAAACTAGTACATTAAATTTATGCTTTAAAGCATAATTAAGAATTTTTATAATATCAGGATTCATAAATGGTTCACCACCAGTAAAGCCTATAACTTTAGTTTTATAGTTATAACTTATAATTTCACTTATGTACTTCTTTACATCGTAAAACTTTATATATTCTAAATGATCATTTATAGGAGAGGATTCAATATAACAACCGCTACACTTTAAATTACACAAAGTTCCCGTATTAAACCAAAGAGTTTCTAAATCTCTCATTTCTACAAAGGCTCTTCTAGATCCATCTGTAGTAATTTTTTTGTTTAAAAAAGTTGTTTCATTCATCATAATATAAAAAAAATAGTGAGATAAAAAAATAACACAAAAATTAAATTTAGAGAAAAAAAATATAAACTTTGTTTCTTATATAATTACAGCTTTTAATAAAAGAAAGTATGTTAGTAAAGTTATAAATGCTCTTGTTAATGAAAAGGGGACACATAAAAGGGAATACATTGTAATTGATGATGGTTCAGAGGATAGTACTTCTTTAATTTTTAAGAATCTATCAAAAAAGTTGCCAGGTAAATTAAAAATAATTAAAAGAAAGAATTTAGGAGCTTCTTATTCTACTAATCAGGCAGTGAAGGAAGCCAATGGTTATTGGATTAGGTTATTAGATGGGGATGATCTGGTGACTTATAAATCAACAGAAATAATGTTATTTTTAGCTAAGCAAAAAAAAGTGGGTTTTGTTTATGGACTAATTAGTGAAAATATCAATAGAGAGTACGATATATCATATAATTATAAATTACAAAGTAGCTATGAAGGTCTTATGAAATTTATAAAAAATTGTCCGGCTAATTCTAGTGCATTATTAGTTTCTAAAGAATTTTATTTCAAATCTGGAGGGTGTAATGAAAACTTTGTATCGCCAGACCAAGTTTTATTCTTAAGACTTTTTTCTTCAGGACCAGGAGTTTTTTTAAAAAAAATAGTAGCTAAATTACCTAAATCTCAATCTTTAGATAGATTATCAAGTCAAATAAGCAGAAGCCGTTATGAATCTATCTTGGCTTTAATAAATTTTTGTTCAGAAAACTCAAATACTGAAAAAATTATTTTAAAGAAGGCTTTCCAGAGAGCTTTATCTAGGGCAAATACATACAATAAGTTTTTAAATAACAGATATCTATCAAATCACTTTTTTAACTATGTTTTATCTAAAGTTATTTTTCCAAATAATTATAAAAAATACATGTATAATTCATTAAAAGTTTTTACTGGAGGTAAGAAACATAAACCAAGAAATTGGTATACTGGTTCAGAAAAAATGGCTATTTCTAAGAAATATATTAAATAAGCGTTATGTGCGGTTTTGTAGGAATTTTTTTAAATGATTCTTCTAGTTTAGAAGATGATAGATATAGAAATATTCTTAAAAAAATGTCAGAAGTTATAGAGCATAGAGGACCTGATAATCATGATATATTTTTACATAATAAAAATAATTTAGGATTAGCTTTTCAAAGGTTAAGTATTATAGATTTAAATAAAAATGCTAATCAACCAATGATATCTAGGGATAAAGATTGGATAATAGTTTATAATGGTGAAGTATATAATTTTAATAAATTAAGAAAAGACGTCTGTAGCGATAAAAGCTTTTGGAGAACTAGTTCTGATACTGAGGTTGTACTAGAGTATATTGCGAAATATGGATTTTTAAACTCTATACCTAAATTTAATGGTATGTTTGCTATTGCAGCTTATTGTTTTTCAAAGAAAACACTCTGGTTAGCTAGAGATAAATATGGTGAAAAACCTCTTTATTATAATTATACAAATAAAGAAGGAATAATATTTTCATCTGATATAAGATCTTTATTTTTATATCCTTATATTAATAAACAAATTAGTAGTGAGTCTTTTTCACAATACATGAGATATGGATTTGTCCCCGAGCCTTTATGTATTCTTAAAAATACATATAAAATAGAGCCAGGTTCAATTATTAAATATAATAAAGAAAATTTAATTAAAAAATTAAAATATTGGGACAGCTTTGAAAGATATACTGAAAGTAACAGTAATAAATTCAAAGGAAGTTTTAATGATGCCAAAAATCAATTTAAAAGTTTAATTGATTCGTCTGTGAAAGATAGATTAACTTCAGATGTTCCGTTAGGGGTTTTTTTATCCGGTGGGGTAGATAGTTCTAATTTAGTATTGTCTCTAAAAAGGCAAAGAGTTGATACAAAAACTTTTTCTATAGGATTTAATGATAAAAAAACAAATGAAACTTTTTATGCAAATAAGATAGCTCAAAAATTAAATACTAAGCATTATGAAAAATTCATTAATGATAAAGATTGTCTTAATGAAATTACAAATATAGTAAAAGCATATGATGAACCTTTTTCAGACCCTTCTCAAATACCAACTTTTTTATTATGTAAATTTGCAAAAAAAAATGTAACAGTTGCTTTATCTGGAGATGGCGCCGATGAGTTATTCTGTGGTTATCCCAGGTATTATGATACTTTAAAATTTTGGAGCAAAATTGAGAATAACTCTAAATTAATATCACAAATTTATAAAGCGTTAGCTATAAAATTAAGCTCTTCAGAAAATAAAATTTTGAGATCTATGGGTAAGAAGCTTAGAAAAAGAAGTCACAGGTCATTAGAAAGCATTTACCGAGATCAAATGTCAAGATGGAGACCTGATGAGTGTATTTACGATTATAATATTTTAAAGAACAGCAATTATGATAAAGCCAGTAGTTATAATAATAAAATTTCTAAATTAAGGTTCTTAATGTTAATGGATATTATGACATATTTACCCAGTAATTTATTAGTAAAAATAGATAGAGCCTCGATGGCAAATAGTTTAGAAGTTAGGAGCCCATATTTAGATGCTGATATAGTAAATTTTACATGGAGCTTACCTGATGATTATATATTTAGAAATAATGAAAAAATACTTCTAAAATCAATATTAGCGGAAAAATTTTCTGATGATATAGTCCATAGAAAGAAACAGGGTTTTGAACCTCCTTTATATAAATGGTTACAAGGACCACTTAAAGGTTGGACAGAAGATTTAATTTATTCACAGGATAATTATTTAAATAAAAAAACCTGTATAAAAATTCTAAATAGACTCCAATCAGGAGAAAAAAAATTGACTTACAAACTCTGGACTATAATAATGTTTAAAGCTTGGAAAAACTTATATTTCTCTTAAGAATTAAAAAAGGATTAGATGTCTATAAATAAAATAAGGAATTTTGCAATCATTGCGCATATTGATCATGGTAAATCAACTTTAGCAGATAGGTTAATAGAGTATTGTGGAGGGTTGTCTAGTAGAGAAATGAAGCAGCAGGTACTTGACTCTATGGAAATCGAAAGAGAAAGAGGAATTACTATAAAGGCACAATCAGTAAGGTTAGAATTTTATGATGAAAATAACGAAAAATATATTTTAAATTTAATTGATACACCTGGGCATGTAGATTTTAGTTATGAGGTTTCACGTTCTATGGCAGCTTGCGAAGGTGCTCTTCTTTTAGTAGATGCTACACAAGGTGTTGAAGCTCAAACTTTAGCAAATTCATGGTTAGCTATAGAAGCTGATTTAGAAATTATACCAGTTTTAAATAAAATAGATTTGCCTTCAGCTGACCCTGAAAAGATAAAAGCACAAATTAAAGAAATTATAGGTATTGATGTCAATGATACTATTTCTGTTTCTGCAAAAACTGGAGATGGAATTAAAGATGTATTAAATAGACTAATTAAAAAGTTACCTCATCCTAAAGGCAGTATTACGAATCCTTTAAGAGCTCTATTGGTTGACTCTTGGTATGATACATACTTAGGTGTAATGGTATTGGTTAGAGTTGTAGATGGAGCCATAAGAAAAGGAGATAGAATTAAACTACTTTTATCTGGATATGAATATCAAATTGATAAAGTAGGGGTTTTTAGACCTAAACCAGAGGAAGTAAAAGCACTAGAAGCTGGTGAAGTAGGTTTTATAACTGCAAATATTAAAGAAACTTCTCAGGCTTGGGTTGGTGATACTATAGTGGAAAGCAAAAACATTTCTCAAATTAAACCTTTACCAGGTTTTAAACCTAGTACGCCAGTAGTCTTTTGTGGTTTATATCCCATAGATGCTAGTGACTATGATCATTTGAAAGAGTCACTAAATAAACTTAAATTGAATGATAGTTCTTTTACATTTGAAACAGAATCTAGTGTAGCTTTAGGACTTGGTTATAGGTGTGGTTTTTTGGGATTGTTGCATTTAGAAATAATTCAAGAAAGATTAAAAAGAGAGTTTTCATTAGATTTAGTTGTTACTCCTCCAAGCGTTGTATATAAAATTAAAAAAACAGATAATACATCTTTGGAATTACATAATCCAGCTGACTGGCCAGAAAGAACAAAAATTAATGAAGTAAGTGAGCCTTGGATAAATGCTACTATCTTTTCGCCTGACAATTATTTGGGTAGTATACTTAAGTTATGTATAGAAAAGAGAGGTATACAGAAAAATATTAGTTTTACCGGCAATAGAGTAGTAATAAACTTTTTATTGCCGTTGAACGAAGTAATATTTGATTTTCATGATAGAATAAAATCTATTAGTCAAGGCTATGCTAGTTTTGATTATGAAATTATAGATTATAAAATAGGAAAACTCGAAAAAGTTAATATTTTAGTTAATGGTGAAAATGTTGAAAGCCTTTCCTTTATAACTCACACAGATAAGGCTGTTACTAGAGGCCGAGCTATATGTAATAAATTAAAAGACAGTATACCTAAGCAATTATTTAAAATTGCAATTCAGGCTGCAATAGGATCAAAAGTGATTGCTAGAGAAACTATAGGGTCATTAAGAAAAGATGTTATAGCAAAATGTTATGGAGGAGATGTAACGAGAAAAAGAAAATTACTAGAAAAACAAAAAGCTGGGAAGAAGAGAATGAAGCAAGTCGGAAATGTAAATATTCCTCAAGAAGCTTTTTTAGCTGCTATAAAACTTGATAATTAATTATGAATAAGATTAAAGCTCTTATTATTTTACCAGCTTATTCAGTGGGAGGAGCTGAAAAAGTAATGTTTTCCTATTTTAATAACTTTAAACACTCTAAAATAGATTTAAGCTTATTAATCTCAAATAGTAAAAGAAAAAAAAAAATAAGCGATAGCAAAAATCTAATGGAATTTAACTATAGAAAATTTATTTTTATGATACCTAAACTAGTTAGTTTAGTAAAAAAAAACAATTTTAGAGTAATTATATCAACATTTCCTAACGTATCTGTATATTTAATAATTTTAAGATGTTTAAAAATAATCAATTCTAAAATAATTATAAGACAACCTAATGTTATAGGTCAGTCACTCAATCAATCAATAAAACTTAGGTTTATAAAATTTATTTATATATTAATTATTAAATATGCAGATGCCGTTATAGTAACATCAAGATATATGCAGCAAGAAGCAATTAAAAATAGAATATCAAAAAATAAAATATTTTTTTTAAAGAATCCCATTGATCCTAAAAATATTAGAAAAGGTTTATCACCAATTAGATTTCTTGATGAAACTATAAAGCTAATTTTTGTTGGAAGATTGGTTTATCAAAAGGGCATTGATAGAGTATTAGGAATAATCAAATCAATTAAACAAATTAAGTTAATTATTATAGGAGAAGGTAAAGAAAAAAATAGATTGTTAGAGATGGTAAAAAAGTTAAAAATTGAGAAAAGGGTAACTTTTTTAGGTTTTAAAAAAAATCCTTTTAAGTATGTATCAGGAGCCGATTATTTTTTATTGCCTTCTAGATGGGAGGGATTACCAAACTGTGTATTAGAATCATTAGCTTTAGGTACACCAGTTTTAGCTTTTAATCAAATATACGCATTAAATGATTTTGAAGAAAACATTAAAAATAAATCTATAATTTTAAGTAAAAATGAATATGATTTAGAAAAAATATTAAAAGAACTTAAAAAAAGAAAAGATTATAAAAAGCCTAAATTAAGGAAAAATTTATTAAATAAATATCTATCACCTAATGAATATAAAAAAAAAATTAATGCTATAATATTAAAATTAAATGAAAAAAAAAATTAAAGTTCTACATTTTATTGCAGGTTTAGGAAATGGTGGCGCTGAAAGACAACTAATTGAATTATTAAAGTATAATAGAAATCACGGAGTCGTTTTATTTACTAATGCGGGTGTTTATAAAAATACTTTAAAAGAATTTAATATAAGAGTATGGGAAATAAATATAAGAAAAAAGTATTTGATTTTTTTTAAGTGTTTTTTTTTTAAAAAAATAATAAAAGAATTTAAGCCAGATATTATACAATCCTGGATGTATAATACCTGCCTAATTTTAAGTATTTTTAAGAAATTAAAATTTTATAATATTCCCTTGATATGGTCTATAAGGTGTTCTGACATGAATACAAAAGATTATCCATTTTTTTTAAAATTAAATATATTTTTTTGTAAAATATTATCTAATATACCAAAAAAAATAATATATAATTCAAAAGCAGGTCTTGATTATCATGAAAAAATAGGCTTTTTTAAAAAAAAGAGTTATCTCATTTTTAATGGTGTAGATTCAAAAAAATTTAAACCTAATAAGGTTTTAAGAAAAAAACTTAGATACCAATATAATTTCAAGGAAAAAGATATAGTAGTATTATGTGTTGCCAGAGTTGATCCTATGAAAAATCATACAACTTTACTTTCAGCGTTTAAAAACATAAAAAAAAATAATCCAAATAATAACTTAAAATTAGTATTAATAGGCAAAGGTACTGAGTTGTTTAAAGAAAAAAAAGTTTATTTATCTCTAGGTATGAAGTTAAATATAGAACGTTTTTATAATCTAGCTGATATTATAATTCTGCCATCAGTTTACGGCGAAGGTTTTTCAAATGTTTTAGTCGAAGGAATGTTGACTAATTTATTACCTATTTCTTTTGATGTAGGAGACTCTAGGAGTATAATAAACAATTGTGGTTATGTTATGAAAAAAATTAATGAGATTGAATTAATAAATATATTTAATAAATTATCTAAACTTAAAAAAGACCAAATTAAAGGTTTAGGTATAAAAGCTAGATCAAGAGCTAAATTATTATATACCCCACTAAAAATGATTAACTTATATAATAAGGTTTACTTGGAGGTGTTTTAATTGTGTGTGGATTAGCAGGACAGGTAAACATTAATAATTTAATTAGAACTGAAGAGTTAGATAAAAAGTATAATCAAGCTTATTTACATCTTCAGCCTAGAGGACCTGACGCAAAAGGAAATTGGGTAGATAAGAATTGTTATCTAATTCATACTAGATTAAAAATTTTAGATTTAAGCCCTTCTTCAGATCAACCTATGGTAAGAGGAGATACTGTAATTTGTTTTAATGGAGAAATTTATAATTATAAATATTTAAAAGATAAGCTAATTAAAAAAGGGTATTCTTTTAGATCTAATGGAGATACTGAGGTTCTTCTATACGCTTGGCAAGAGTGGGGAGAAGATATGTTAAATCTCTTAGATGGCATGTTTGCTATAGCTATATGGAATAAAAAAGAAAAAACTCTTTTTCTTGCTAGAGATAGATTTGGTAAAAAGCCTTTGGTTTATTCTATAGAAAATAATAGTTTATATTTTGCATCAGATGTAAAGAGCTTGAGTTGTATATCAGATGGAGGAGGTATTAATAAAGAGGCTATTCATAGCCTTTTTAAATACAGGTTTGTATATGAACCTATAACAATTTACAATAGCTTTAGAAAGCTTCCGCCAGGTAACTTTCTAAAATTTAATAAATATGGAGCTAGTATAAAAAACTGGTTTGAAATAAAGCCTGAAATTAAAGCCAATTATAAAGATACTAAATTAGTTAAAGATTTAATTGTAAAAGCAGTAGAAAAAAGGTTAGTATCAGATGCTCCTTTAGGAGTTTTTCTTTCCGGAGGATTAGACTCAGCGGCAATATTAGAAGCTTTGGCTCAAATAGGAAAGAAAGTTCCCACTTACACAATAGGATATGATAATGAAATTAATTATTATAATGAAACAGAAAGTGCTAAAAAAATTACTAAGCATTTTGGTTTCGATAATAATACAATAAATTTAAATTCAAAGGACATTATAAAAAATATTAATGACGTTTTAAGTTCTAGTGATGAGCCATTTGCAGACTCTAGTGCTATACCTATGTATATGATATCAAAGTCAGTAAAGAGTGATATTAAAGTAGCTTTAACTGGAGATGGGGGTGATGAGTTATTTGGAGGATATAGAAAATACATAGCTTACAGATGGGCGCCATTTACTAATTTGCTTCCTCAAAATATGAAGAATTTTTTTATTAGGAGCTTATCAGATAAAAAAAATAACTTTTTTTTAGATTTATCAAGAAAGTTAAAAAGATTATTAATAAACTCAAATACTGATATAGAAAAAATGCAAATGAATTTCTTGGATCAGTTAAGTAATAGTGAATTTACAAATTTATTCGGTATAAAAAAAATTTTTCCTTTAGACGATAAATTTTTCAATAAATATGATGGCTTCGGTAAGGATTTAAACAAAGTCTTAGCAAGAGATTTTAACTTTTCATTATTGGGAGACATGCTAGTAAAATTAGATAGATTTTCTATGTCTAATAGTTTAGAAATAAGATCACCTTTTTTAGACAGAGACTTAGTTGATTTTTCTTTTAGCATACCTGGTAGAAAAAAAATAGGTTACTTTGAAGGCAAGAAAATTATAAAAAATTGTTATAAAAACATCTTACCAAAATGGTATTTAAAACTACCTAAAAAGGGTTTCGAAATTCCTCTAGATAGTTGGCTAAAAAAAGATCTTAGATATTTAATTGAAGAATCAACAAAAAAAAATGTATTAGATAGCTTGGAAATAAAAGAACCTAAAGTTATATATAACTGGAAAAGAGATTTTTATAATGGGAAAAATGACAACTCTTGGAAATTATGGACTTTAATTAGCTACTCGGAGTGGGCAAAAAATAGGAAGCTTATTTAATTAAAATGAGAGTGAGTAAAAAAATATTATTTTTTGTTACTGAAGATTGGTATTTTATATCACATAGAATAAAAATGGCAGAATATTTGGTAAATAAGGGTTTTGATGTTCATGTTTGTTGTAAAGATACAGGGAAAGCGAGTCTAATAAAAAAAAAGAATATAAATTGGCATAATTTAAATATTAATAGAAAGTCAGTTTCATTATTTCAGTATTTCTATGAGGTTTTTCTCTATGTAAAGTATTCTAGAAAAATAAAACCTGATATAATTCACTTTTTTTCAATGAGACCAATTCTTACTGGTTTTCTTGCCTCTTTATTAATAAAGAGTAATTTTTTAGCAACATTTACAGGCATGGGATTTATCTTTATTAAGAAAGGGGTTAAAGGTTTTATTTTAAGAAAATTAATTTTGATTTTTTTAAAAATAACGCTACTAATTAAAAAAATAACTTTAATAGTACAAAATGAAGATGATAGAAAATTCATTTTAAAACACTTTATTTTTTTTAAAGAGAAAGTTAAAATTATAAGAGGGTCAGGCATAGATATTAGAAAATACAAGTTTACACCAGAACCTAAGAGTAAAAAAATCACTTTAGGTTTTGCTGGAAGGCTATTACAAGATAAAGGTATTGATTGCCTAATACAATCTTTTATTCAGGCTAAGAAAAGTGTCAATAATCTTAATTTACTTTTAGCAGGTCCTTTAGATCTTAATAATCCCACAGGAATATCAGAGAAAAAATTAAATGAATTTTTAAGAATTAGAGGTATTTACTACTTAGGTAACTTAGAAGATATAGTAAGTTTATGGAAAAAATCAAATATAGCTATTTTATTGAGTAAAAGAGAAGGTTTGCCTTTAAGTTTAATGGAAGCAGCAGCCTTGGGGCGTGCAATTATAGCTACAGATGTTCCAGGGTGCAGAGAAATTGCTTTAGAAGGGTATA
This sequence comes from Rickettsiales bacterium, assembly GCA_002690625.1. The sequence continues at coordinate 4,912 of NZFJ01000047.1, read as the reverse complement.
ACGCTATAACTGTATTTCCAAATGATGTAAAGGCTACTACAAAAGCTATTATAAAGTTATCAAAAAATAAAAATCTTAGAGAAAAATATGCTATAAATAGTAGAAAATTAGTAGAAAGTGATTTGAAACTTGAACATATATGTAAGCAGCATTACAAATTGTATAGTAATTATTGAATATTTAAATTAAGTAAAATGGTAAAAAAAATAGAAAAAATTTCCATAATAGGTCTCGGTTATGTAGGGCTACCTTTAGCAGTAGGTTTTTCTAAAAAATTTAAAGTAGTCGGTTATGATATTAATAAGACAAGAATTAAACAGTTAAATAATGCTGTTGATAGTACAAAAGAAATAATAAATAAAGACGACCTTAGAGGTAGAAATATTACTTTTACTTGGAATATCAAGAATACCAAAGAGTCAGATTTTTATATCATAACAGTTCCAACTCCTTTAACAAAAAAAAAAAAACCAGATTTATCTATTATTGAAGAGGCTGCAAAAAAAGTTGCTTTAGTATTAAATAAGGGTGCAATAGTAGTTTTAGAAAGTACAGTTTATCCAGGAGTTACTGAAGACTTTTTAATACCTATTTTAGAAAAGAACTCTGGATTATTCCACAAGCAAGATTTTTTTGTGGGATATAGTCCAGAAAGAATTAATCCAGGAGATAGAAAAAATAATCTTACTAGCATAAAAAAAGTCTTAGGTGCAGACAAAGAAAGCACACTAAAAAGAATTGCTAAAATATATAACAGTATTATTAAAGCTGGGGTACATAAAGTTTCAAGCATTAAAGTAGCTGAAGCCTCAAAGGCAATAGAGAATGCTCAAAGAGATATAAATATTGCTTTTATAAATGAGGTTACTATGTTGACTAAAAAATTAAAGATTGATTCTAACGAAGTATTAGAGGCAGCAGGTACTAAATGGAATTTTTTAAACTTTAAGCCAGGTTTAGTAGGAGGACATTGTATAGGTGTAGATCCATATTATTTAGCTGAAGCAGGAAGAAAAGTAAAATTTAAAACAGAAATTATTTTAGCAGGAAGAAAAGTCAATGATAATATGCCTAATTATTTACTTAAGAATATTAAAACAGAAATTAACATAAAGGCTAAGATTCTATTATTGGGATTATCATTTAAAGAAAATATAGGAGACATAAGAAATTCTAAAGCAATAGAGTTAGCAATTAAAATTAAAAATAATAACTATCGTTTAGATTGCTATGATCCTAATATAAATAAAAAAGAGCTCTATTCAGAATACGGATTAGTAATGAAGAAGCCTAAAGGAAAATATAATTGTATTATTTTAGCTGTGGCCCATGAGGAGTTTAAAAATTTAAAAAAAAATAATATTTTAAATTTTTGTCATAAGAAATCATTTGTAGTAGATATAAAAGGAGCTTGGAAAAAAAAACTAGCCTCCGTTAAAAATATTAAAGTTTGGTGTTTATGAAAATCTCAAATAGAAAAAGCAAGATAAAAAACTTTTTTAACTCTGAAAGTTTAGATAGAAATAAGTGGTTAAGAAAGGCTAAAATATTTCATAAAGAGGACAGAAAGTTTTTAAAAGAGATAATCCCTGAGAATTGCAAAATATTAGAGTTAGGGTGCGGAAATGGACAATTGATAGCTTCATTAAGTCCTTCCTATGGTTTAGGAATTGATTTTAGTAAAAGCTTAATTAAACAAGCAAAAAAAAACTATTCTGATATAAACTTTTTAGAAGCAGATATAGAATATCTTCCTAGTAGTATAAAAAAAAATGGACCTTTTGATTTTGTAATTATTAGCGATACAATCGGATATCTAGAGGACATAGAGGAAACTTTAGAAAAGATACATCAATATTTTGGAGAAAATACTAGATTGATTGTATCTTATTATTCTCCCTTATGGATGCCTATTTTAAATTTAGCTTCTGTTTTAAATTTTAAAATGACAAATATTAATACTACCTTATTGACACCAGCTGATATAATTAATTTTTTACATTCTGCAAAATTTGAAACAGTAAGAACAGAAAGAAAAATATTAATCCCCTTCAATTTATTTGGGTTAGAGAGATTTATTAATAGATATATAGCCCCTCTACCTATTATATCACTTATATGTTTAAGGCATTATAATATTTCAAGATCATTAAAAGCTATAAATCATAAAAAAGAGAAATCAGCCAGCGTTATAATACCTTGTAAAAACGAATTAGGTAATATTAATAATGCCATTAATAGATTGCCAAGGTTTACAAAAAAGCTGGAGATAATTTTCGTAGAGGGAAATTCTGATGACGGTACTTGGAAAGAAATTCAGGACGTAGTAAAAAAAAATAATATTAAAAAAAGTGGTATTAGTATTAGAGCTTTTAAGCAACCTACTAAAGGAAAAGCAGAGGCAGTTTTTTTTGCATTTGAGAAAGCATCAAATGATATTCTTATAATTTTAGACGGGGATTTAACTGTAGCGCCAGAAACTTTAAATTTATTTTGGAAAAAAATATCTTATGGTGATGCGGAATATATTAACGGTTCTAGGTTAGTTTATCCTATGGATAATAATGCAATGAGATTTTTAAATTATATAGCGAATAAAGCTTTTTCCTTTTTATTTACATGGCTTTTAGGACAAAGATTTACTGATACCTTATGTGGAACAAAAGTTATTAGTAAAAAAAATTATCTTAGAGCAAAAAAAAGAAATCAGGATTTAGGAAAATTTGATCCTTTTGGAGATTTTTTTATTATTTTTGGAGCTTCCAGACTTTGTTTAAAGATTACTGAAGTACCTATTAGATACAAAGCAAGAGAATATGGAGTTACACAAATATCGAGGTTCTCTCATGGATTATTATTAGTTAAAATGTTAATTATAGCATTCTTAAAATTGAAAGCTATTTAAGAGCTGTTAATGAATTTTATTACTTTAACTTTATTAAATATTTTTGATTATTTTTATAAGAAGAAAATTTTATTAGAATTAAATAGAATATTTAAAAATGAAATCGGAGTGTTATTTGATGTAGGGGCTCATAAAGGTGAAACTATAATATTTCTAAGTAGAAACTTTCAATTAAAAGAAGTCTTTTCATTTGAACCAATAGATAATAACTTTATAAAATTAAAAAATAATACAATAGGTTTAGGGCATAAAATAAATTATTTCAATTTTGCTTTGGGAGAAAAAAAAGAGGTTAAGCATATAAAAGAGATGAACGAGTCTTCTTCTTCAACGTTTAATTCAATCAATACTAATTCAAAATATTTTAAGAGAAAAAATTTTTTATTAAATTTCTCTTTCATAAAAAAACCATATAAAGAAAAAAAAGTTTTTATAGAAAGAGGAAAAAACATAGTTCTGAAATATAATTTAGAAAATATAGATCTAGTAAAAATAGATACAGAAGGCTTTGAGCTATTTGTTATTAAGGGTTTTGAAGATAAGATAAAGAATGTAAAAGTAATTTTATTTGAACATCATTATGATCAAATGATTCAAAAAAAATATAAATTTTCTCAGATAAACTCTTATCTGAGTTATAAGGGTTTTAAATTAGAAAAAAAATTTAAAATGCCTTTTAGGAAAACATTTGAGTATATTTATACTAATAAGAGGTATTAAAATTTGAGTTTAAGTTTTTATTTTTTTTGTCTTGCTCTCACAGTAAGAGTACTTTTCATTATTTTACAGGGACCTAACCTAGAAGATAAGTTAATAGAAGATGAATTAATGTATTGGAATAATGCATTGTACTTTTTTGAAAAAGGTAGTTTGTCTGAACAAGTCTACTATGAAAGAATGCCAGGAATTTTTATTTTTTATAAATTATTATTATCGATTACTTCAAAAAACCTTCAATATATTTTAATTATACAAGCATTGATTGATACTTTAAGTTGTTTTGTAATTTATAAAATCTCTTCTATAACCTTGAGTAAATATAAAAATTATATATTCTTTTTTTCTGCTATATCACCTTTAATGATTATAATGGCTTCTCAGGTTTTAACTGAAACAATTTTTATGTTCTGCTTTGTATTATATTTGTATTTTGCTTTAAAAGGTATAGAAAAAAGAAATAGTTTATTTATAAATTTTTTTTTAAGTGGATTATTTTTAGGTTTTTCTGTTTGTATAAGATCAATTTCATTTCCCTTAATTTTATTGTCTATCATACCTATAGCCATAATTCTTATTAATAAAAAAATAAGCATTATTAATATAAGTTTATGTATCGTAATATTTTTGTTTTCTTCTATAGTTCCTGTTTCGAAACGTATAGTGAATAATTTAGAAAAATTTGATACTTTTTCTCTAACTTCACAAACGGGAATTCATCTAGCCTATTGGGTTACACCACTAGTATTATCTGAGACTAAAAATCTAAATAGAAAAGATGCAATTAAAATCATTGAAGAAAGAAAAAAAAAATATGATATGCAAGGAGATATTTTTCAAAATGACCTAATCTTGAGAACTATTGGGTTTGAAATATTATCAGAGATAAGTTTAATTGATTTAACATATTCTTGGATTAAAGGAGCATTTATAAACGTAACTGCACCTTCGTTGTTACTAGATAAAAAAGTAAGAAATTTACCTCATCCGTCTTATTATCAAGATCCAAACTTAAAAAGATGGACTTATAATTTAATATATAACAAAGAATATCATTATTATTTGGCTTTTTTAATGCTATCATTAATTTCATCTTTATTTACTTTATCTTCAATAATTATAGGACCTTTTTTATTATTGAAGGAGAACAAAACAATATTTTATTTATGTTTATTATACGTGCTATATTTTTTAGTTATTACAGGCCCAGTTTTGTCTCCTAAATATATTTATCCTATTCTTCCATGTATTTTTATTTATCAATCTTTGACTATTAAATATTTAAAAGAT
>NZFJ01000046.1 GCA_002690625.1 Rickettsiales bacterium | reverse complement strand
CTCATGAAAGATGGCTAGAAAAAGGCTTTGTTTTGATTAAGGATGATAATAATAGATTAATAAAGAACGTAAAAAGTATAAAAAAAAATGAAGATATTTTAATATATTTTAAAGATGGAAAAGCAAATGCAAAAGTGGTTAATGTTTTTAAGAAAATTTAATTTTTTTTTAGCTATTCTATTTTTAGCTTTAGCAGAAATAAGCCATTGTTTTGAAATAAAAGGAAATTATATTCAAGGAGGATTATTATTTGGTAAAACAGAGATAGGCGCTAAAGTATATTTTGATAATATTTCTATTCCAATTGATAAAAAAGGAAATTTTTTGATAGGACTGAAAAGAAAACAGGCAAAAGTTTCAAATATAAAAATATTATTAGAATCAGGTGAACAACTAAATAAAAAAATAATTATAGATAAAAGAAAATATAAAATTCAAAAAATTAATAATATTAATAAAAATAAAGTCACACCTCCTGAAAGGTTTTTTAAGAGAATTAAGAATGAATCAAATTTAATTAATAAGGCAAAAAAAAAATATATAGAAGAACCTTTTTATATTAAGGGTTTCATAATGCCTACTCAAGGTATCATTACTGGTGTATATGGAAGCCAAAGGATATTAAACGGTATACCTAAAAGGCCTCACTATGGATTAGATATTGCAAACCAAGAAGGCACGGATGTAATATCTGTGTCAGATGGTATAATAGTATTGGCCGAAGAAGATTTATATTTTTCGGGGGGCACTATTATAATCTCTCACGGGCAGGGATTAACTTCTTCATATCTACATTTGTCAAAAATTACTACTAAAGTTGGAGAGCAAGTATATCAAGGACAAAAGTTAGGAGAGATAGGATCCACAGGACGCTCAACAGGACCCCATTTAGACTGGAGAATGGAAGTTCATGGAGTTAGAATTGATCCAAAACTACTATTAGACTAAATTATGTTTTATAAATATCCTTAGTCCACCTTCTATGTATCCATAACCACTGAGATGGGTCTTCTAAAATCCAAGAACTAATTATAGTATTTATTTTTTTTAAAATAAAATTTACCTTTTCATTTTTATTTAATTTATTATTTGGCATTTCAATTTTATTTAAAAAAGTTATGCTATTTTTAAGGTTACTTTCTCTTTTGATTTTAATTGGAATTATATCTAAATCCATTTTTAGAGCTATATCTGCTATAAAGCTTGCTGTGTTAGCTTTTTTGCCTAAAAACTCTATGGCTGGACCTTCATTTAATTTCTGATCCATTAATAAGGCTAAACTTTTACCTTTTCTTAACCAGAGAAAGGATCTCTTTGCACCTATATCTCCTTTTGGAGCATACTCTCCATTAGAATTTCTTATTTTTTGAATAATATTTTCAATAATTTTATTATTACTTTTTCTATATAAGCATAGTGGTTTTAAGCCAAGCTTTTTTAAAATTGGAGCTCCCATTTCCCAGTTTCCGTAATGAGCTGAAAAAAATATTATTCCTTTCTTCATCTTTTTATTTTTTTGAAAGAGAGCCTTTACTTTTCTAAGCCCATTGATATTTGTATCTTGACATAGTTCAGGATTAAATTTGTATAAATGAACAAATTCTCCAAAATTTCTTCCTAAATTATTCCACATTTTTTTTGTAATTTTATTTATTTCTTCTTGTTTTTTTTTTGGCCAAATAAATGATATATTTTTGATTGCTCTTTGATTGAATCTTGTATGCGGTCCTAGTTTTGTAAAAAAATAAGAACAAATATTAGAAGCTTTTCTTTTACCTATTAATTTAAGAAATATTAAAAATAAAATTACTAAAATACCAGAAAGCAGATTAACAGCTATTTTATACATTTATTCCAATTTTTTTATTTAAATAATTAAAAAACATTTTTTTATTAAATTTAATATTAATATCTATTTCTATAATATTTTTTCTAAGTTCATAAGGTATTTTCACATAATCTTTAGAGGTAGTTAATATTTTAGCTGATAAATTTGTAGATAGTTTAAGTATTTTTAGTAAATCTTTTTTATTATAAATATAGTGATCAGGAAAATATAATTCTTTTATAATATTGATATTATATTTTTTTAAATAATTAAAAAAGTTACGTGGATGAGCAATACCTGCAAAGGCTATAACATTTTCGCCTTTTAACATTTCTAATATCCTTTTATTAGCTAGCTCGACCTTACCAAAAAAAACCTTTTTTTTGTTATTGCTATATATTTCATTGTATAATTTTCTGGTACCATAAAAAAAAATACAATCGCTCTTTTTTAATGATTTGCTAAAAGGCTCTCTTAGAGGTCCCGCAGGAATAATTTTATTATTTCCATTTCCTTGTTTTTCATTAGTTACTAATATATTAACGTCTTTTTTTATACTGTTGTCTTGTAATCCATCATCTAATAAAACTATTGCAGCCCCATCACTTATAGCAGCATTTATTCCATATTCTCTTTTTTTGCATACCCATGTGGTGGCAAGCTTTGATGTTAGTATTGCTTCATCGCCAGATTCTTCAGCTTTGCTTGAAGGGTTTACTTTTAATACATCTTTATTTAACTTTATTTTATAAGCTTTATAGATGACATGAATAGCCAAATTAAATTTTTTATATTCCTTACAAATTTCTTGAATTAATGGCGTCTTTCCTGCTCCTCCAGCTATTGCATTACCTATACATATAATTGGAGCTTTAAAATAAACTTTTCTATTAGAATTATCATTAATATAACACAGTAGCAGCCAAAATTTAGAAAACGGTTCTAATATTTTAGATATTATTGTATTTTTTTTATACCAAAATTTAGGAGTTTTCATTTAAGTTTTATTATTTCATTATAAAGAGAATCAGTATTTTCTTTTAATTCTATTGTTATTTTTTTAGCATTATTAGCCAATATATTAATATTATTCTTATTATCTATCAAAGAAATAATTATTTTATAAAGGTTTGAAGGTTTAGCAATTAATAATGCATTTTTACTTTTAAACATTTTAACGGTTTCTTGAATATTATTATAGTAAGGACCAGATATAATACATTTTTTTAATTGTGCTGCTTCTATTATATTGTGACCACCTTTAGGTATAAAAGTACCGCCTAGAATAATAATATCAGAAATAGAAATTACTAAACCGGTTTCTCCAAAGGTATCAAATAAAAAAACATTAGTATTTTTTTTTTGTAATTCATTATGAGACCTTTGAGTAAAATTTAAATTAAATTTTTTAATTTTATTAATAATTTTATTTTTCCTATCTGGGTGTCTAGGTTGAAGTATTAATAATACGTCTTTATTTTTTTTTATAATTTTATTAAAGTTTTCTAATATAATTTCTTCTTCTATGGCGTGAGTACTTAAAGCTGAAACAACCAGCTTTTTTTTCATAGCACTTAAAAGTAGTTTTTGTTCTTTTTTATCAAAAGATAACATAGGAGAGCTATTTTTTAAATTTTTTACATTATCAACAATAATATTAGAATTATTATATATTTTTTTTTTATCAAGAACAGATTGAGCAACTATATAATCAAATTTCTTCATTAAATCTTTATAAAACCCTCTTAAAAAACCCCATCTTTTAATACTCTTGTCGGAAAATCTTGCTTGCAACAAACAAAGTGGAATTTTAGATTTTTTAGTGCTGTAAATTAAATTAGGCCATAATTCTGATTCAATTAATACAGCTGTATGTGGCCTCCAGTAATTTAAGAATCTTTTTATGAAAAATATAAAATCAATTGGAAGATATTGGTGAACAACGGATTTTGGAAAGTCTTTTTTTACTACTACAGAGGATAAATATGTATTTGTAGTAACCAAAACCAAATAATTATTGGTGATAAATTTATCAATTAGTGTATACACAGATTTAATTTCACCCACACTAGAAGCATGAAACCAAATTATTTTTTTTTTACCTGACCTGTTTTTAGATGGAAAGCTTAATTTTTCTATAAATCTTTTTTTATCTTCTTTATCAAGAAGTATTCTTAAAAAAAAAAAAAAATAAAATTACTGGTAAAAATAAAAACATAATAAAATTATATATTTTTATATGCACTTTATAATCCTGCTAATGTCATATTTTCTATCAGTATAGAAGGGCTATTAATATTATCATTAATATCTAAATCATCTGCAGGAGTGAGCTTCATCAACATCTCTATCATATTTCCCGCTATAGTAACCTCACTAACTGGGAATGTTATTTTGCCATTATCTATCTTAAAGCCTGCTGCTCCTCTACTATAATCACCGTTCACAGGATTAAAACTCATTCCTAACATTTCTGTAACATAAAACCCATTTTTAACATTTTCTAATAAACTATTTAAACTATCTTTTCCTTTGTCTAAAATTAAATTACTAGGACCAGAATTTCCATTTATTGGTATTTTTAATTGACGTGAACTTCTAGTATTTAAAAAATAATTTTTTAATAATCCTTTTTGTACTATAAGAATATTTTCATTTTTAATTCCATCGCTATCAAATGGTTTAGAACCTAAACCTCTTTTTAACCTCGGATTATTTGAAATATTAATACTTTCTTTAAAGATTTGTGTATTTAATTTTTTATTTAAAAAGCTTGTTCCTCTTGCTATAGAACTCCCTAATGCACAAGTAGCGAAAGAAGATAATATACTTTTTGCTACTCTAGGTTCAAATACTACATCTAATGTACAACTTCTTATTTTTTTTGAATTTAATCTAGATGAAGCTCTCTCAGCAGCTTTTTTTCCTATTTTTTCGGGCTTTTCTAAGTCCTGAGAGTGTATAGCAGTAGAATATTCATAATCTCTTTGCATATTTGTATCATGTCCCGCTATAGCAATAGAGGAAAGTGAGTGAAATGTTTTTGTATAGTTAGAGTTGAAACCATTAGAATTTAATAAACTTACACTTACTTTGGAAAAGCTTCTAGAAGAACCTTCAGTATTTGTTATTTTTTTACTATTTAACATTATTTCTTCAGCAGTTTTAGCTTGATCAATTAGGTCTTCATCACTGTGAGTTTTTTCATCAGCTAAATCTAAATCTAATAAACCTTTTTCATAATATTTATTTTCGGGTAACCCACAAAACTCATCTACAGGAATAAATTTAACCATAGCACTGCCTTTTTCTAGAAAGTCGACAGGATTAATTTTTTCTATATTATTAGCAGATATAGTGGCCTTCTTATTATCTTTATATAAATTAACATTTATGTTTATATTTTTAGACCTTTCAATGTTTTCTAATTGAAGTTTTCTAGTTTTCAGGGAAACATTAATTGTCTCTGCTGTAGAGATTTCTATGTTCTCAATATTATATTTTTTATAATTATCTAAAATTTCATTGCTAAAATCTTTAATATTTTTTTTTTTCACCTTTTTAATCTCCTACATATAAATTATTTTCTAATATAATTTCGCATTTACAGTCAGACAGGATCTTTTTTTTTTTTTTCATTCTGTTACAGCCATCTATAGCAATTTTTTTAGCATAACTAAGTTCAAATAATTTATAACTAATACCTATAGCAGCTATTTTATTTTTTTCTACAGGAATACATACAGCTCCTGCTTTATGTTCCTTAAGTTCTTCATAATTGATTTTCCAATCTAGAAGGGAATTATAAAAAGCGTTTTCTAAGTTTTGTGAACAGACTAACGTTATTATTGTAAAATAAAATGATATTGAAAAAATATACTTAAACATAATTTAATTGCATTCGATAAAAATGGCTGGGGGACCGGGACTCGAACCTGGACTGACGGGATCAAAACCCGCTGTTCTACCAATTAAACTATCCCCCAATATTATTAATATTGCATTTGTTTAAGAATTGAGCAAGAGTATATAAGATTTTTTTTTATATTGAAATGAAAATTATTAACGGAAAAATATTATCTGATAGCTTAAATAAAAAATTAAGTAAAAACTTATTTTTACTTAAGAAAGAAAATAGTATATCTCCTAGCCTAGTAGTAATATTAGTAGGAAATAATTCAGCTAGTAGCTTATATGTAAGAAATAAAGAAAAAAAAGCCTTAGAAGTTGGCATAAAGTCTTACGTCGTAAGATTAGATGAAAAAATAAAAGAAGAAGAATTATTAAGTGTTATACAAGAGTATAACGAAAGAAGTGATATAGATGGTATTTTAGTACAGTTACCTCTTCCTCTTCACATAAATTCTGATAAAATAACAGATAAAATTAACATTGAAAAAGATGTTGATGGTTTTAACTCAAAAAACATCGGATTATTAGCTTTAGGGAGACCAAATGTAATACCTTGTACTCCATTAGGTTGCTATTTTATGTTAGACCATTTTACAACATTAAAAGGTAAAAATGTTACTATAATAGGTAGATCAAATATTGTGGGTAAACCATTATCTTATTTATTAACAAATAAAAATGCAACGGTTACTCTAGTACACTCAAAAAGTTTAAATATTAAAAAAATATGCTCAGAAAGTGATATTATAGTAGCTGCTATAGGTAAACCTAATTTTATTAAAAAAAATTGGGTAAATAAAAACTCTATAATAATAGATGTTGGTATAAATGTTTTAAAAGAAAAAGATGGAACAAAAAAAATAGTTGGCGATGTGGATTATTTAAAAGTTAGTAAAGAGGTAAAAGCTATTTCTCCTGTTCCAGGAGGAGTTGGCCCTATGACCATACATTGCTTACTTTTAAATACTTATTTATTAGCAAAAAAAAGAAGAAATATTTTACATTAAAATATATGTTTCTCTGTGCCAATAATTTTTAATTATCTTATTGATACTATCCATATAGTTTTTTAAATCTTTTTTACTATTAAATAAAACAAAGACAGTTGAACCTGTTCCCGTAATCCTTGGTCTAGTAATATTATTATTGTCCGGTAAGAGATTAAGTAATTTGTTTACCCCACTGTATGCCTTACAAACGGTAGCTTCTAAAGCATTTTTATAATTATTCATATCTTGCAATACATTGAAAAGGTCAATATGAAAATTTTTTTTATTGGAATAAGGGCCACTAAACTTTTTAAATATTTTTCCAGTATCTGAGTGAATATAAGGTTTTATAAGTAAAACCCAAATTTTCCTTTTAAATTTAGCAATTGGTTTTATTATATCTCCGGTTCCAAATACATGAGAATTTTTTGAATGGTAGCATACTGTCACATCGCTACCTAATTGACTTAATAAACTAAAAATTAAATTTTTCTTTTTTTTTATATTATATATTTTTAATATAGCTCTAATTATAGCTGCAGCATCTGCTGAGCCACCACCCAGCCCAGAACCTAAAGGAATAGTTTTGTTTAATTGAATATCTAGTTTTATATTTATTTTTAATAGATCAGATAAGTAATTAATTGATTTTTTAATTAACGTATCTCCTCCTTTTTTTAAAAGGTTTTCCGCTTCTTTTCCAATTATATGTAAAGAGTTTTCGTTACTTTTCCTTACGTACAAGGTATCATATATTTGAGGTAAAAAAACTATTATGCTCTCTATCTCATGGTAATCATTAGGCATTTTTTTGAATACTTTAAAATTCAAATTTAGTTTAGCCTTTGCTATTTCTTTTAAATAGTTGCTATCCTCGGATGAATTATAGGCCATTTCTTAATTTTAATTTTATATTTTCTAGTAGATCTACTTCTGGCTTATATAAAAGAGCTCTATTCCACTGAAATATAGCTTCATTCTTATACCCTGATCTCCACAGGGCATCTCCTAAATGGTCATTAATAATAGGGTCATTAGGTACTAGTGCAACTGCTTTTTCTAATTCCTCTACAGCTTTTCTATATGCCCCTTTTCTGTAATATGCCCAACCTAAACTATCAATAAAATATCCATCATTTGGTCTTAGCTTTACTGCTTTTTCAATAAAATTTTCTGCTTTTTCTAGGTTTATACCTAAATCAATCCAGGTATACCCAAGATAATTAAGAACCAAGGGTTGGCTAGGATATAATTCTAGGGCAAGTAAAAAATCATTTTCAGCATTTTTCCACTTTTTAGATCTCTCATAAGACATTCCTCTAGAGTAATATAAATACCAGTCTTTTTTTGTTGGATTGTTTATTAAAGATAAAGCATTACTAAAAAAGTTTATTGCTGTTTCATATTGCTTCTTGTTGTGATAGAGTTCTCCTAATTTATAGTATAAATCTTTTCTTTTAGGAGAAAATTTCTTTAATTTATTCATATATTTTTGAGCATTATCAAAGTTTCCTTTTGCAATTTCAAGGTCAATTATTTTTAAAAAGCTATTCCATCCTACATAACTATTTAGAGCAATCTTCGATAAAGAGCTTATGGCTTTTTTATTCTTATTAAGCATTTGAAAGTTTTCAGCTATTAAATAATAATTAATGAAGTTTTTATTATTTAAGTAAATTGATAAGTAGCTATAAGCGATAGAAGAATCATGCATTCCTTGACCATATAGTGCCTCTGCTATATTGAAGAAAATTTCTGATATTCCATCAATAGGATTATTAATAGAAAAGTTAGT
>NZFJ01000045.1 GCA_002690625.1 Rickettsiales bacterium | reverse complement strand
CAAATTTATTTGTTTTATTTTATTAACTTGAATACTTAACCCACCAGCCATAGAATGACCGCCTCCAGCATCAATCAATTTATTTGTTTTTAATAAGTCAATTATATTACTTATATTTATATGCTTTACTGATCTTACAGAGCCAGTAGCTCTAATACCTTGTATACTAATTACAAATGCTGGCTTATTATATTCTTCTACTAATTTACTTGCTATAATTCCTACTATTCCAGGATGCCATTTTTTACTATATAAAAAAATAAAATCATTAGGCTCTTCCTCTTTAATTAATTTTTTAGCTTCTATATAAGCTAAATTTTCTAAGGTTTTTCTTTCTTGATTATTTACTATTAGTTTGTTTGCTATATCATCTAATGCCTTTTCATCATTATTAGTAAGTAAATTAAAACCTAATTTAGAATCTCCTATTCTTCCTGCAGCATTAATGCATGGACCGAGATAAAATGATAAATCTGAGGCTTTCAATTTTCTTTCTATTTTCAGCTTCTCTTTTAGTATTTTTAAGCCTTTATTTGATTTTAAACTTAATATATCTAAACCTTTCTTGACCAATAATCTATTAATTTTTTTTAATGGAACTAAATCACAAACTGTACCTATTGCAACAAAGTCTAACAAGTTTTTAAGGTTTGGTTCATTTCTATTATTAAAAAAGCCTTTTTTTCTTAGTTCTCTATTTAGACCTATTACAAATAAAAAAGCTAACCCAGCCGTACATAAAATATCTAAACCACTTTCATCATTAACTAACTTTGGATTTATAATACTAATAGGTTTTCCTAAACTTTTAACCTCATGATGATCTATAACTAATATATCTATTCCCTTTTTTTTAGCATATTCAATATTAATTAAATCATTAGTTCCACAATCTAAAGCAATTAAAAACTTTATTTTTTTTTTAAAAAAAAAATCTATACTATTTTTACTAATACCGTAACCATCATTTAACCTATTCGGAATATATACTTCAGGATAAATTCCGATATCATTAAAATATTTATACAATACTGCGCTAGAAGATGCTCCATCAACATCATAATCACCAAGCAAACCTATGCTCTTGTTACTACGTATTTTTTTAATAATTATTTTAATAGATTCTTCCATATTTATGATAATGTTTGGATCAGGTAAATTATCTTTAAGAGATGGCCTCAAAAATTCATCAATATAACTATCATTGGTCTCTCTATTAGCTAAAATTTTAGCTACTATTTCTGGTAAATTATATTTAGTTTTTAACTTTTCTATTCTATATCTAGGAGCTTCATTATAGTTCCAATAATAACCTTTAGCTGATTTTTTTTCATCAAAATCATTAATATTTCTTATCATTTAATAAGGTTTAATTAATAAATTATGAATAGCTTTTATGGTTCTAACTGTTCCACTCACAGACCTCATCACTATTGACTCAGTATAAGCTTTAGAGCCCTTTATTCTTACTCCTTTCAACATAGAACCATCAGTAACTCCTGTAGCCGCAAACATAGAATCTCCAGAAGCTAAATCTAGTAATGAATATCTTCTATTTAAATCTTTTATGCCTAGCTTATTTGCTCGCTCAATTTCATCTTGGTTATTAAATTTTAATCTAGCTTGCATTTGTCCACCAATACACCTCAACGCTGCTGCTGCCAAAACTCCTTCGGGTGCTCCTCCTATCCCTAAATACATGTCTACTCCTGATTCTTCATTGGCTGTAGCAATAATTCCCGATACATCACCATCTGATATTAGCATAATTCTTGATCCAGCTTCTCTGCATTTTGCTATGATTTCTTCATGTCTAGGTCTGTTAAGAATACAAACTACCAAATCATTGATATCAATACTTTTTGCTCTAGCTAAATTCTTTAAATTAATCTTTGGACTATCATCTATATCAATTAGATCTTTTGGAAGGTTTCCTCCTACCGCTATTTTATCCATATAAACGTCTGGTGCATTTAAAAACCCTCCTTTTGATGAAAAAGCCATTACTGTTAATGCATTATTTCCTCCAGTAGCACATATTGTAGTACCTTCTAAGGGATCAAGTGCAATATCAACTTCAGGGCCATTACCATTGCCAACTTTTTCACCTATAAACAACATAGGTGCTTTGTCTCTTTCCCCTTCTCCAATTACTACTTCACCATTAATATCTAAACTATTTAAAGAATTTCGCATTGCTTCAACAGCAGCTTGGTCTGCCTTTTTTTCATTTCCTAAACCTATCCAACTACTGGCTGATAATGCAGCAGCCTCAGTAACTCTGACTGCTTCTAATGCTAAATTTCTTTCTTTAATTTCTAAATTTTTTTTTATCATAAACTGTTTTCTATTCTAATAAATTTTACTTTATTTTTTACTTTAGCAAGTTTTTCAATTTTTTTAATAGCTAAAATTAGTTGTTTTTCATTAATTAAATGAGTAACAAAAATAAGTTGTACATATTTAGAGTATTTCTTCTCTAATTGAAACATAGTACTAATAGAAATTTTTTGTCTTTTAAAAAAAGCAGTAATATCTGCTAAAACTCCTGGACTATCAACTACACTCATACGAATATAAAACTTTCCTTTTCTATCTGCCATAGTAAGTTTTTTAATTTTTAGATAAGTATTTTTTTTGTTTGATAATAAATTTCTTTTTTTTATTTTTCTATAACCTATAATATCTGATAATACTGCTGAAGCAGTAGGATTTTTTCCTGCACCTTTACCTACCACAACAATTTTATCAGTTAAATCTCCTTCTATAATAACTGTATTTAGTTCATTTTTTACTTTTGCTATTATACTATTATTATTTACAAGACATGGGTGAACTCTAAGTTGGAGTAACTTATTTTTTATACCAGCTATACCTAATAAAATAATTGAATATCCTAATTTATTCGCCATCTCTAAATCTATGCTTTCTATTTCTGTTATTCCTTCTACATAGACATCTTTAATTTCTGAAACTAATCCAAATGTCAAATTGGATAATAATAAAAGTTTGTATGCAGCATCATTTCCACTTATGTCATCAAAAGGATCTAACTCGGCAAAACCTAAATTTTGAGCCTCTTTTAATGCTGTATCGAAGGATATTTTTTTCTCTCTCATCTGAGTTAAAATATAATTAGATGTACCATTTAAAATTCCATAAATTAAATTAACTTTATCAGATAATAAACTGTTTTCTAACATATTAATTATAGGAATGCCTCCGGCTACTGAAGCTTCATAATTTATATTTACTGAATTTTTAAATGCAATATCTATTAACTTTTTCCCATGTATTGCCATCATTGCTTTATTAGCAGTAATTAAATTTTTTTTATTTGTTAATGTTTTAATAGCAATATCTAGTGGAAGACCAGAATCCCCTCCTATTAATTCTACTATTATTTCTATACTTGGGTTATTGATAAGATCTAATGGATTTTTGTACCATTTATACCTATTAATATTAAATGATCTTTTTTTACGTTTATTTTTTGCTGAAACTCCACAAATATTAATTTTTATATTATATTTCTTTAGAAATAAATTTTTATTTTTTTCTATAGACTCTATAACTCCGCTTCCTACTGTGCCCAATCCTATAATACCTATATTTAATTCCATATCTTTATACTAGTGTTATATTATTTTTAATATTTCTTGCAGCTTGTCTTATTCTTTGTTCATTTTCAACTAAGCTGATTCTTACATGTTTATCACCATAAATTCCAAAACCTATTCCAGGAGAAACAGCAAGACTAGCTTGTTTTAACAAAATTTTAGAAAAGTTAATACTTCCCTTTGAAACATATTTTTTTGGAATTGGAGCCCAAGCAAACATAGTTGCTTCTGGTACTGGAATTATCCAACCGCTTCTTCTCATAGCATTAACTAAAACATCCCGACGACTTTTATAAATTTTTCTTATATCTTCTATATAACTTTGAGGTCCGTTTAATGCGGCTGTAGCAGCAACTTGAATAGGGGTAAATGCTCCGTAATCAAGATAAGATTTAATTCTTGCAAGAGCAGCAATCAAAAGTTTATTTCCACTAGCATAACCTATTCTCCAACCAGGCATATTAAAAGTTTTACTCATTGAAGTAAATTCCACAGCTATATCTTTAGCATTTTTTACTTGTAAAATTGATGGAGGAGGGTTTTCAGTGAAATAAATCTCAGCATAAGCTAAATCTGATAAAATCCATATGTTATTTTTACGACAAATTTTAACTAATTCTTTATAAAAATATAGATCTACTGTTTTTGTAGTGGGGTTGTTAGGATAATTTATAATAACTGCCTTTATTTTAGTTTTATATTTATTAACTTTTTTCAATAAATCTTTTAAAAACTTTTCTTCTTCTGCCATTTTTATACTTTTTACTAGAGCTCCTGCAATTAGAAAGCCATAAGGATGTATCGGATAACTTGGATTAGGGACTAAAATAATATCTCCTTTAGATGTAATAGCAGAAGCTAGATTCGCCAGACCTTCTTTAGACCCTAGAGTCACTACTATTTCATTTTCATAATTTAAATTAACACCAAACCTTCTTTTATAATAATTACTGTGTGCTTTTCTTAATCCTAATATACCTTTAGATACTGAGTATCTATGAGTTTTAGATTTTTTTACGGTTTGAATTAATTTATCTACTATATGTTTTGGAGTACTGCTGTCAGGATTACCCATTCCAAGATCAATAATATCCCTTCCTTTTAGCCTTTCCTTAGCCTTAAGTTCATTTATTTCTGCAAAAACATATGGTGGTAAAAGTGATACCCGCTCAAATTTAGTTTTCATAAATAAAAATTATTTAGAAATAAAAAAAATTTCTACCCTTCTATTAACAGCTTCTCCATATTGTACCGCTTCCTCTTCTAAAGGTTCTAAATCGCCTTTACCTGAAGTTTTAATATTTTCAGGAGGAAATCCTTTTTTTATTAAGATTTTCTTTATTGTTTCTGCTCTTGAATAGGATATTTCCATATTATATCTTTTACCATTCGTAGTATTGCTTCCTGTTCTAGATGCATGACCAACTAATCTAATTTTTTTTGATTTATGATTATTCACTAATTCATTTATAACATTTGAGGCACTTTCATCAGGAATTACTGAATCATCAGGAAATTGAATAATCGCAACTTTTGTACCTATTTCATTAACAGCTATGTCTTCTGATATTACCGGCATATTATTATCTACAGGAGGATCAGATTCAATTAAAAGCTTAACTAATTTTAATCTAATATTTTTTGGTATACTTGATACGGCAAAAATATTATTCTCTTCTACAGTAGATATTTTATCATTATCTAAAGCCAATATTTCATCATTTTCAATTTTTTCTTCTGTGAAATCGCCAGAGTTTTCTTTGACACTTTTTTCAGTCTCAAAAAATTCTTTCTCAAGCTCATCATATTCTTGTCTTTCTTGAGGAATTTCAGAAATATCAGGAAAAACTTCTTCTTCTTCATTTTCTAAAACGGGTTCCTCCGTTATAATGTCAGATGCTTCTTCATCCTTACTATCACCTTCTTTAAACAACCAATTTTCAGTACTATCAATGATTCCAGCTAAATCAATTTTATCTGAAAAAGTAGAGCACCCTGAAACATAGAATAACAAAAAAGTATAAATTATAATTTTAAATGAAATTTTCATTTTAACATATTAAGGCCATAAAGGTTGTTGATCAAGTCCTAAGTCTTCCGGAAAACCTAAACACAAATTCATATTCTGTACAGCTTGTCCTGAAGCTCCTTTCAATAAGTTATCTATAACAGATACCAATATAATATAATTTTTGCTATTATGACTTAATAATCCAATATTACAGTTATTAGTCCCCACAACATCAGAAATTTTGGGCAAATTGCCTAGTTTATATATGTTTACAAATTTATCTTTATTAAACTTACTTTTTAAAAGCTTGTATATTTTTGTAATATTACCTCTTAAATAAATAGTAGACAAAATACCCCTGTTAATAGGGATTAAATGAGGAGTAAACACTATATTTATCTTTTTTGATGTCTTTTTTGTAATATGAAACTCTATTTCAGGTTTATGCCTATGATTTCCATTCCCATATGCCTTTATTGAACCAATATTTTCAGAAAACAACAGCTCTTTTCTTAAATTTCTACCTGCTCCTGTAATACCTGACTTAGAGTCTACTATTATATCTTTCATAGTAACTTCTTGACTATTCAAAATAGGAATCATAGGTAAAAGAATTGAAGTCGGGTAGCAACCAGGACATGATATAAATCTTGATTTTTTTATTTCTGACTTATTTATCTCAGTTAATCCGTAAGTAAATTGTTTTAAAAACCTAGAGTTTTGATGTTTACCATAATAATCTTCATATAAATTTATATCTTTAATTCTAAAATCTGCAGAAAGATCTATTAAAAATACGTTTTTGGGTAAGTTATGTATTATTGAAGCTAATTTGCCACTTGGCATACATGAAAAAATTACATCTATATCTTTAAAATTAACATCTTCTAATGCTTCTATCTTTGGAAGGTCAACACCTGTTAAGGAAGAAAATATTTCGTTTATAACTTTCCCCTTGCTTTTTTCTCCAATAAGCTTTTTTATATTTACCTTATAATGATTTAATAAAAGTCTAATAGTTTCATGGCCTGTATAACCAGAAGCCCCCAATATAGCTGCGTTAACTACAGCCTTAGATCTAAAACTGGAGTTTGAAACATTTTTCATTATTTATTTTATTATCTTTTACTAAATTGATAGCTTCTTCTAGCTTTAGCTTTTCCATATTTTTTTCTCTCAACTACTCTTGAGTCCCTAGTGAGAAAACCTTTAGATTTGAGACCTCTTCTAAGATCTGGTTCAAAGTTTACTAATGCTCTTGAGATACCATGTCTAATTGCACCAGCTTGTCCAGACAAACCACCACCTGATACAGTGCAAGTTACATCAACCTCTGACTTTCTCTCAGAATTAACTAGCGGTTGGTTCATAAGCAATCTATGAGATTTGGATGAAAAATATATTTCTTCTTTTTTTTCATTTATTTTAATTTTACCAGAACCTCTTTGTATCCATACACGCGCCACAGAAGACTTTCTTCTCCCGGTAGAATATGCTCTACCCAATGAGTCTACTTTTCTATCTGTTTTTGTATTATTTTCAGCCTGCATGTATTTCTCCTGTATAGTTTTTTCTATTAAAGGCTTTAAATTCAATATTTTCTGGTTTCTGTGATGTGTGTGGATGCTCTGCTCTAGCATAAACATATAATTTTTTAAACTGTTCTCTACCTAATGTACCTTTAGGTAACATTCTTTTTACGGCTATTTTAATTAACTTTTCTGGGTTTTTTCCGTTTAATATAGTTTGATATGTAGTTTCTTTTAAGCCCCCTGGATAACCAGTATGTTTAAAAAATATTTTCTGATCTAATTTATTTCCAGTCATAATTATATTTTTTGCATTTATAATAACAAAATAATCACCGCAATCTATATTAGGACAATAATAGCTTTTATGCTTTCCAGTAAGCCTAACAGCGAGATAGGAAGCCAGTCTACCCAACACTAAATCAGTAGCATCTATAAGATACCACTTTTTTATTACAGTTTTTTTATTTACCCAAGTAGTTAACATAATTTTATTTAATAAATATAGATATACGCTTTATTAAAAATAATCAATAGTTTATAATAATTTTTTAAAATAAAAAAAAATGACTGAAAAAGCAATTTTATTATCTAAAATAGAAAAAAAATCTATTTGTGTATTAACTTTAAATAATCCTGTAAATAGAAATCCGCTTTCTATTGAACTTATAGACAACTTACAAAAGAAATTTAATGAAATTAAGAAAGATAATACTATAAAAGTTGTAGTTTTAAAATCTACTGGGCCTTCATTTTCATCTGGGCATGACCTGAAAGAAGTTAGTAAATATTCAAAATCTAGTAAAAAATTAAACTTACTATTTAACAAATGTAGTAAAATGATGCTTTCAATAAGATCTTTACCTCAGCCAGTTATAGCTAGTATAGATGGTTTAGCTGCTGCTGCTGGTTGTCAACTAGTAGCTAGTTGTGACTTAGCTATAGCTTCTAGTTCATCTTATTTTCAAACTCCTGGTGTGAATATAGGATTGTTTTGTTCCACGCCTATGGTAGCCATATCCAGAAAAGTATTACCAAAAGATATGATGTCAATGCTATTAACTGGAGAAATGTTAAAAGCAAATGATGCAAAAAAAATTAGCTTAATTAATCTAGTAGTTAAAAAAAATAGCCTAAAAAAAGAAACTATGGAAATTGCTTATAAAATTTCAAATAAATCCTTTCAATCAATAAAAATTGGTAAAATTGCATTCTATAAACAATTAGATATGCCTATAG
The DNA here is from genome assembly GCA_002690625.1 of Rickettsiales bacterium. The sequence goes on along the minus strand of NZFJ01000045.1, from coordinate 2,674 downwards.
AAAAAGCTTATGAATATACTTCAAAGATTATGACAAAAAATATGCAAAATAAAGATGCTAAAGAGGGAATAACTGCATTTATAGAAAAAAGAAATCCTATTTGGTCAAAAAAATAAGTGGTTAATAATTTAAAAGATATTTTTTATGAAGATACATATATAAGAGAGATTTTATTAAGCACATCTTCAATTGCAGTAGTAGGATTAAGTGATAAGCAAAATCGTCCTAGTTATTATGCAGCTTCTTATTTACAATCTAGAGGATACAAAATAATTCCTATTAACCCCTCAACTAGTAATAAAAAAATATTAGGAGAAAAAGTATATAAAAGCGTTTTTGACTTAAATGCTAAACCAGACATGATAGATATATTCTTAAAGCAGGAAAAAATTTCTAATGTTACTAAAGAAGCAATTAAAATAAAACCTAATACTATATGGTTGCAACTAGGCCTTATAGACTTAAAAGCCAGTGAAGACGCAAAGAAAAAAGGTATTAACTTTATAATGAATAGGTGCCCTAAGATAGAATATGCAAGGTTCTCAGGAGAACTAGGATGGGCAGGTGTTAACTCTCAGTTTATATCAAATAAAAAAATAGTTTTTAAAAAATGAAAAATAAAAATAAAAAATATGGATTTGATACTAGAGCCATACATGCTGGATCTTACCCTGACCTTACAACTGGTGCCAGAAATACTCCAATTTATCAAACTACTTCTTATGTTTTTGAAAGCACGAAGCATGCAGAAAAACTATTTAAACTAGAAGACTTTGGTTTTGTATATTCTAGACTTACTAATCCTACTGTTTCAGTTCTAGAAGAAAGAATAGCTAACTTAGAAAAAAGTAGAGCTGGTGTAGCTTGTTCTTCAGGGCATGCTGCTCAACAACTTACTTTTGCCTCATTAATAAGCAGTGGTGATCATTTTATAGCATCTAGCAAGCTCTATGGAGGTTCCATAAATCAGTTCACAAAAACTTTTAAAAACTTTGGTTGGAATTGTTCACTAGTTGATCCAAAAAATATATCTAATTTTGAAAATGCAATTAGAAAAAATACAAAATTAATTTTTATAGAAACTCTTTCGAATCCGGATGCAAGTATTGTAGATATAGAAGAAGTTGCCAAAATAGCAAAAAAATTTCATATTCCATTGGTGGTTGATAATACTATGGCTACGCCTTACTTGCATAACCCTATAGAATGGGGAGCTAATATAATAACTCATTCTTTGACAAAGTTTATATGTGGCAATGGTACTAGTATGGGGGGAGCAGTAATAGATTGTGGAAACTTTGATTTTCTCAAAGATGAAAAGTATCCCAGTTTAAGCCAAGCTAATACATCTTATAATAATATTAAGTTTTCAGAAACTTTTGGGGATTTTGGTTTTGCGATGAAAGTAAAAGTAGATACATTAAGAGATCTAGGTTGTTCTTTATCTCCTAATAATGCTTTTTATATATTAAACGGGGTAGAAACTTTAGGTATAAGAATGAAAAAACATACTAGTAATGCTCTTAAAGTAGCCGATTTTTTAAATCAACATTCACTTGTAGAGTCGGTATCATATGCAGGGCTAAAAAATAATGAAAATTACAAATTAAGTAAAAAATATTTTCCTCTTGGACCTGGATCTGTATTTACTATTAAACTTAAAAATGGTTATAATTCTTGTATATCATTAGTAGAAAATGTAAATTTATTCTCTCATGTAGCAAATATTGGCGACACAAGAAGTCTAATTATTCATCCTGCTTCCACAACTCATAGTCAACTATCAAAAACAGAAAAAATTAAAAGTGGAGCAGGACCAGATGTAATTAGACTATCTATTGGTTTAGAAAATGTTGAAGATATCATTGAAGATTTAGATAAATCTATAAAATAATTGCTAGTTTCTCCAATGTCCTTGATCTTTAGCTATAGCTCCGCCGTCAATCAGTTCAATAAATCTATCAGGCTCTAAATTTATCCAAAAAACTAAACAGTTTTTTAAACTTGCAAAAACATACCATTCATTTCTATCAAGTAGTGTAAGCAATATAATCTTGTCTGCTATTAGTTTCTCATTTGTTTTTGAAAATTTATTATAGTTTTTTATAAAAGCACTTCTAAGAGAATAATTAAGTATTATTTCATTATGATATGGAAAATAAGATTTAGCCTCATTAACTTTTTCATCAAAATTTTGACATTCGTTAGCAAATGAAAATTTTATAAAACAAATGAAAAAAATAATTAAAAAAATATTTTTTTTATATATCATAAATTTATGCATGAAAAAAATATAATAATAAAAACAAAAAATGGCAATTTAGATTGTAAAATTTTTATAAATAATAAAAAGCTAAGTCCCAATATTATCTTTTATATGGATGCTCCCGCAATTAGAGAAGAGTTAAGGGATATGTGCAGAAAGCTGTGTTTGGGTGGTTACAATGTAATGTTGCCTAATTTATTTTATAGAGTAGGAACAGAAGGCAACTACCCATTCAATCAAGCTGATTATAAAAAAAGTAAAGAGGAATTAAAAAAAATGATTTTTACTATGGAAAATACGAGTAATTTAATGATAGTTGAAGATACTAGGTATATAATTAATTATATTCATAATAATTTTAAAAATAATAAAATTGGTATAGTAGGATATTGTATGAGTGGTAGATTT
>NZFJ01000044.1 GCA_002690625.1 Rickettsiales bacterium | reverse complement strand
TTTAATAATTTGGGCTACTTTTTTACTAGTTATTAATCTTTTTGTAGAAAGAGCATATTGTAGATATTTATGTCCACTTGGAGCAGGGCTTGCGCTTATGGGTAAAGTAAGATTAATCAATTTTCTAAAAAGAAGAAAAGAATGCGGAAAACCATGTAAGGCATGTAATAAAGTTTGTCCTACTGGAGCAATATTAAACACTGGAAAGATTAATATGAATGAATGCTTAGGTTGCCTTGATTGCCAGGTAATGTTCAATGATTTTGCTAAATGTCCACCATTAGTGGCAATGAGAAAGAATAATTAGGTAATTAAATTATATTATTTCTTGAAATTTATTATTTTCTAATACATATATCTGTGCATTAAAGTTATCGCTTATCAATTTTAACATTTGTTTATTTAACATAATTGCACTAGTGGCTAAACTGTCTGATAGCCAAGCTTGATCAGAAACTACACTAACAGTGCTATATTTACTTTCACTTAATCCTGTTCTAGGATTAAATATATGATTGTATTTATTAGTGGGTTCAAACATAGTACCACCTCCACTAGATGTAGCTACTGCTTTGTTAGATAGTTTTATTACCTTGTTAATATTATTAGCCCCTTGAAGCAGTATATTCCATGATCGAATATCTTCATAATTTCCTAGAGCATAAGTTTCACCGAAATCTATTAAAGTATTAGTAATATTATTTTTTTTAAGTATAGTTGTTATTTGATCCGTAATCCATCCTTGAGCTATACCATTTAATGTAATAGAAGCATTATTTTTTAATAAAATATTGTTATTATCAATAATTACATTTTTCCAATTAATAGATTTAGTAATGCTTTTTAATTTTTTTTCATCCGGAAAATATTTATTCCCATCTAATATAAAGTGATTGTAATAATAATTCCATAGAGGTTGTACAGTAATATCAAATATACCATCAGTTCTTTCTGATATTATTTGAGATTTTTTTATAACTTCTACTAAACTAGTAGACGGATTAATTAAACTTTTTTTTTTATTTAATAATACTATTTCTGATTGTTCGTTTTGTAGGTTAAATATTTGATCTGCATTATTAACAAATGTATTAACTTCTTTTAATATATTATGATTATTTTTTCTGCTATTAGAGTGAATTTCTAATGAGGCTTGATTGTTAAGCACATTTCCTTTCCATTCAGTCTTAACAATTTTTTTATCATTTAGATAATTATATAGACCATAAGAAGTAGAACCAAAAGCAGATAAACCTATTATTTTTATAAATTTTCTTCTGTTAAAGTTTTTTGAAATCAAATTACTCATCTTGTTATATTATCTTTTTTGAAAAAAATATCAATTGCATTAAAAATCTTAAAAAAAGCTATTTATTATCATTTAGTGCAGAGTGATTAATTCTATTATTTAGTAAAATATAAATAGAAATCGGAATGAATAGAAACTGTCCTAATACAGTATTCTAACCTTCTTTTATATTTAAACTATCAAAAGGACCATGGGAAAATAAATTATCACCCCATACAGTTATATGAAGATATATTATCACTAGTGATATTATTAAGCATAAAAAACCAGCAAACCTTGAAATAAAATTAGTAAAGGGTAAAATATTAATATAGCCATAAATGAAAGCAAATATTACTAATGATTCAGTGAGTGCTAGGCTCCAAGAAAAAAAAACGGGAAATAATCCAAAGAATGGAATGTTTGAAACCATATTAATTAAGCTATCAGCTTCATTATTTATTAATTTGATTAACTTTCCGTATCCATAATTAAAAAAAGCTATACCTAGAGATAGCTTTAAAAATATATCTGCTATTAAAGAAAATATATTTAAAGGCCTAAACATAATATTATTTTACGCTAATTCTGAAAAAAATCATTATTTATTTAATTTGCTATTCTTTAAGAAAAAGTTTTAGCATTGGTGGAATTATTAACAATGTAAGTATAGCCGATAAACTTAATCCGCCTACTACTACAGAACCAAGCCCTTTATAAAGTTCTGATCCAGCACCAGGAAACATTACTAGTGGTAACATTCCAAATACACTTGTTAAGGTTGACATAAATATTGGCCTAATTCTATTCTGAGTTGCTTCTATTATAGCATTATTAATATCTTTTTTTTGATTTTTTAATACTTGTAATGTCCTATGCACTAATAATATAGCATTATTTACAACTATTCCGCTCAAGATAACAAAACCTAACATAGTTAACATATCTAAAGCTTGAAAGCTTTTAAGGTTAAGTATAAATAAACCCAAAACTCCTCCTGCAGCCGCAGGTGGTACTGATAACATAATAATAAATGGATACCTAAAACTTTCAAATAAAATTGTCATTAATAAGTATACCATAAAAACTGCAACTATTAAGTTAATTGACATTGCCTTCCAAGTAGTAGTTAACTCATCAGCAGTTCCTGATATATCTAAACTAATATCTGGAGGCAAACCATTGTTTTCTAATACATTGACTACCTTGCTTTCTATTCTTTCAATAGCTTCTTCTAATGCTATATTATCAGCGGGTTTTATTTGTAGCGTAACAGCTCTCTCACCTTCAATGTGTCTTATTTGTGTTGGGCCGGTAGTATAAATAATATTTGATAATGAAGAAACAGGTATAATTTTACCATCATTAGTTACAATAGGTATATTTTCTATTCCCTGTGTTTCTTTAATAGCATTTTCTTGGCCCATTAAAGTTAAATCCATTCTTTTTGAGTTTACTATTATTTCATCTACTCTCAAACCAGAATTAAAGGCGTCTATTCCTAATGCTAATTGTTCTGCAGTAACGTTATTATCTGCTAATTTTATTCTATTAGGTTGTACTTGTATCTCAGGCGCGCCCAAAATTAAACCAGGTTTTGGTCTTAATTGATTACCATCTTTTCTAGGAAACTCTTTAAAAACTAATCCGGCAGCTTGTTGGGCCACAGAAGTAATATTATTTAAATCAGATCCTATTACATTAAGATCAATAGATCTACCTCCTCCATATCCTCTTACAAATAAACCAGGTTGGGTAAAAAAGCCAAAAGTTGCAGGCTCTCCTAACAAAGACGAGCTCATAACAGGAATTAATTCTTTAACTCTGGTTTCTTCAACAGCACTTGCTCCAAAAAGAGTTCTATCTCCAGCTCCTGCTACGAAAAAATAATTATCTATTTTAGGAGGCTGATTCTTTTCACTTTTAGAACCTGTCTCAGATGCCCATAAATGTTTAACTTTATTTTCAACACTTTCAGCTATATCAGTTAATGTTTTTAAATTATATCCTGGAGGAGGCAACATCACACCAAATATCAAATTTCTATTTCCTTCAGGGAGATATTCTAATTTAGGCAACATTATATAAGATAAAAATAAGGTACTGCTAATAAGAGAGCATACTAAAATAAAGGAAAACTTTTTAGAATTTACTGCATATGAAACATAATCTAATATTAAATTAGTAATTTTTTTTCCAAAATTATCTGCTATAGGTATAGAAAAATATTTTGTATCTTTAAAGTTTAAAATCCAATTAGTTAAAGCGGGTAATATAGTTATAGAAACTAATAAACTCATTAGAACTGCTACTGATATAGCAACAGCTATATCTTGAAATAGTTGCCCGGCTTCTAATTCCATAATTAAAATGGGAATAAAAACTAAAACAGTTGTAAGTGCAGAAACCATTACAGCTTGCCAAACTTGAGAAGTTCCAATAAAAGATGCATTTTTATTGCTTTCTCCTTTTTCTTTTACGCGATAAATATTTTCTAAGACTACAATAGCAGCATCAACTACCATTCCAACGGCAAAAGCAATTCCTGCGAGCGAAATAACATTAATAGATTTACCTAAAAGAGCCATAGCTACAAAAGCGGCTACTATTGATATAGGTATAGATATTGCTATTACTATTGTAGATTGCCAGGATCTAAGAAAAATTAATAATATAATTATGGCCAAAGCACCACCTATCCAAATGTTTTGTGTGACTAAGTTAACTGCAGAGTCTATATAGATAGTTTCATCATAAACTTGTTCTATTTTTAACCCTAATTCAGGTAATACATTATTATTTAATTCAGCTAGAGTTTGCTTTATTTCATCCATCACTTCAATTACATTAGCCCCAGTTTCTCTTACAGCATTTATTGCTATTGATGACTGACCTAAAAATCTTATAACTGCTCTTGGTTCCTTAAATGTAAACTCTACATTAGCAATATCAGAAACTGTAACTCTACCATATCTTCCAGTAGAGTCTTGTTCACTAATAAGAACTATATCTTTAACCTGTTTTTCTGAATTTATTTCTCCTTCAGCTCTTACTATATATTTTCTTTTTCCTTCTTCTACGTCTCCAGCTGATATAGAAGAATTAGCATTTCTGATAGTTTCTACCACATAAGGTACAGTTAAGCCAAAATATGCCATTTTTACTGGATCAATTGTAATTCTTAATTCAGTTTCACTGCTTCCATAAGCATTAGTTCTTGCTACTCCAGAAACTCTTTCTATTCTATCTTGAATTATATCTTCTACAACATCACCATAAGCGGCTATATTTTTAATATTCCCTTCAGTTTTGGTAACTATAAACCAAGCAATTGCATTGTCATCTAGTCCAGCAGTATCAATTGTTGGTTCTCCAGCATCATCAGGGTATCCTTCTATTTGATTCAACTTATTAGATACCAACAATAACGATTTTCCCATATCTGCAGTAACATCAAACTCTAATGTAACAACAGACCTTCCTTCTCTGGTAGTTGCCGTAATTTTTGTTACTCCTTCAATTCCTTTTAAGGATTCTTCTTGTCGATTAACAATTTCTCTTTCCATCTCATAAGGGGATGCTCCAAACCAATAGGTAGTAATACTAATAACAGGTTTGTTTACATCTGGGGCAATTTGAATTGGAATTCTTTCAAATGCAACAATTCCCAGTATTATAGTCATAAATATAACAGAAACTATAGCAATAGGTCTTTCTAATGATGCTTTAATTAATTTCATTATTCATTTTCTTTATTTTTTATATTTACTAATTGGCCTGGTCTAAGTCTTTCATTTCCTTTAGTAACGGCAATTTCATTATTTTTTACTCCATCATAAACAATAAACCTATTTCCCACAGCTTCTCCTAATTTTAAAGGTCTAATTTGCACTTTGTTATCTATAACTATATATGCCAATGAAATACCTTCTCTTTTCAAAATAGCGTCTTTGTGTATGGTGAGAGACTTTTCTCCCTGACTAACTGGTATTAATAAATTTATATTTTCATTAATTAATATTTTTCTTAATTTCTTTTCTTGATTAAAATCAATATAAATTTTTGTTGTTCTAGTTTTAGAGTTTTCCTTTGCACCTATAGATCTTATTTTACCTTCGTAAAATATATTATCTGATGTCTTAAATTTAATAGACTGTCCAATTTCTAAAATTCTAGCTCTGTAACTAGGAATTTCTGCAAAAACTTCTAATTTTTCTATACTAACTAATTCAAATAATACTTGTCCTATAGGAACTACTTCTCCTGCCTCTACAAACTTACGGTCTATAAAACCTGTAAAGTTAGCTTTAACTCTAGATTTTTGCAGATTTAATTTTGCAATATTTTGTTTATTTTTACTTATATTTAGCTCAGCTAAGGAAATTATTTCTTTTGATTTAAGAATTTTATTATTGTTTTCTAACTTTTCATACTTAGATACATTAAATACAGAACTATTTTTTAGAGCTGACATTCTATTTAAATCTAAAGTATTTATTAAAGTCTCTACTTTTGAATTTTCATAAACTGATTCAGCTTTTATCAAATTAGAATTAGCTATTTGATATAACCAGTTGTAATTATTATAATCTATATTTAATAAAGCTTGGCCTTTTTTTACCATATCTCCTTCTTCTACAAATAGTTTGTCAATTTTTCCTGATACTGCAGACATAACTTTAGTATTTTTTTTTGAAATAATATTCCCAATTAACGAAACTGTTTGATTTAACTCCTCAAATTTTATTTTATCAACCTCTATAAGCGTGGCTTGTTGAGTAAATGCCATCTTGATGCTAATAATAAATAAAATAGTGTATTTTAATATTGTATTCATCTGTTATATCTAAACTAGCTCATTTGTTTTTTTTTCCAAGCATTTAGAAGTTTTTCCTATACCAGGATTAAAAATATTATTTGGATCAAGTTTTTTATAAAACTTTTTTAAATTATTGTCTGCTTTATACACGTGTCCTACATTATGTTCTGCAGGATATTTAGCTCCTATTTTATCAAACCAATCCAGAAGTTTCTTTTTTACTTTATTATTATCTTTTCCTTTTTTTACTACATATTCCCTATGAAAAACTAAACAAAAAAAATGAGCGACTGTTAAAGTTTTTAGTATATCCTTTTTTGAGTCCATTGAAATGTCATGAAACCAATTATCATCATTTCTTTTTAACGCAACATCCAAAGGTAATAATTCAGAGTTTGCATACTTAGATAGATTAGCACACCTTGCGCTTGCTCCTGCAAATACATATCTGTTTAAGGTTAGTTTTTTGCTTTCCTTTGGACTACATATTAAAAAATTATTTTCTTTATTTCTATTAAAAACATTTTTTGAAATCTTTAATATTTCATTAAAAATTTTCTGATCACATTTTAAAATTAAATGATGCTTAAATTTTTTATTAAGTTTATCAAACTTTTTTGGCATTTGGTTGGGGAGTATTGATACTATTGCATTCAATAAAAAATCTAAGGATCTATGAGAAAAAAATTTAGATTTTTCAAAGAAACTTTCTAAATTTGATTTAGTTCTATAAAAAAAGGGCATAGTCGAAGTTCCTAAATAATAAATTAAATAAAAAGCATCTTTACCAAACTTTTTAGAAACTTCGTATGCATCTTTATGCATATACTCTGCGTATATCGGAAGTTCGTCTACTTCAATAATTATATTTTTTCTTAATATAGTTAAATCCTCAGGATTATTAGTGCTATAATAAAAAGTTCTTTCTTCATTTTCCTTTTCAAAGGTATCAAGCCTAACGGCAAATACTGCAAGCTTACCCGAACATCCAGATGCATCATAAAGACGTCTTTTATCAGCATTATATCTTGCTGGTGAATTAGCATTAGTATCTTTTATAATGTTTTTATAATCTGTGGAGGAAGCCTTGAAATTAGAATTTTTAATATTTTCTTCATTAAAGTTATGGGTGTCTAAATTTTTTAATATTTCTTCAGGATATTTGCCTAAGTCTACTCCTAATTTATTTTTAAGTTCTAATTTCCCATTGCTACTAACAGATGCAAAAAGTGAGAGTTCTGTATAAGCAGGACCTCTTTTAATTAATGCTCCTCCTGAGTTGTTGCATACACCACCTACTACAGAGGCACCTATGCATGAGGAGCCAATTTCTGAATGAGGAGCTCTATTATAGGGCTTAATTTTTTTTTCTAAATCGTATAAAGTAGAACCTGGAAAAGCAAGTACTTGTTTGCCATTTTTTATAGGAATGATAGTTTTTAATTTAGTAGTATTAATTATTACTAAACCTTTATCATACTTTCCATTAGGAGTACTCCCACCAGTTAAACTTGTATTAGCAGCCTGCATTAATATATATTTGTTGTTTTCTACGCAAAGTTTTAACACCCTCCACATATTAAATAATGAGTTTGGTAAAACTACAAATTCACATTCACCAGATTTTGTTCTCCAACCAGTAGTATAAGGAGTTTTTTCTTTTTCATTAATTAAAAAATTTTTTATACCAACTATATGTATTATTTTATCATGTAAATTTAATGTCATTATATAATAAGGATTTCTTTAATAAAATTTTATTTTATGTTATTTTTTATAATATGCAAAACATTTGTCTAATTATTGGAGCAGGAGCAGGTATAGGTGGTAACGTAGCAAAAGTATTTGCTAAGAATGGTTATCATGTTTATTTAACTAGAAGGTCTGATGAAAATGGTTTAAAAAATTTGATTGATGAAATAAAAAGTAATGGCGGCAATGCATCGGGCGAACTTTTAAATGCGGTTAAAGATGATACAATAGAAAATTTGGTTCATGATATAGAGAAAAAAATAGGATCAATAAATGTAGTCGTTTATAATTTAGGTGCGCAAATAGGCAACAAAAAATTAGAAAATTTATCATTAAAACAATTTGATTTGGGTATTAAGATGGGAACATTAGGGCTTTTTAGAGTTGCTAAAACATTATTCCCTTATATGGTAAAACGAGGTAATGGAACCTTGATTGCTACATCATCTACTGCATCTATAAGAGGAAATAGGGGGCAACATTCACATGCAGCGGCTATGGGCGCAAGAAGAATGCTATGTCAAACTTTAAATGATGAGTTTTCTTCTAAAGGAATTCATATTGTCCATGCTATTATTGATGGAGCAGTCGATGCACCTGATACATTGGGAAAAATGCTAGGGTCAGAAGCATATGAAAAATTAAGAAATGATGTTGGCCTTGAAAAGGATGGTTTAATATTACCAGAGAAAATTGCAGAAAGTTATTTACATCTAGTTAATCAACACAGATCAACATGGACACATGAAATAGATTTCAGAGCATTTACTGATCAACCTTGGTGGAATACTGCTACTGATAATTATAATTTTTAATAATTTATTTTTAAATATTCTTTAGTTAGTTTTTCATAAACCTTTTGGCCTAAACTAAAGAAATTTTTTTCTTTAGAAGTTACATTTCTAAAAAACTTTGCTGGTTTACCTGCATAAATTTGATTAATAGGAACAACTGTATTTTTTTTAACATAAGAATTAGCTCCTATAAAAGCACCTTTATTTATAAAACAGTTTTCTTCTAATATTGAACCCATACCTATAACTGCGTCATCCTCAATTACTATTTTACCATTAATTATGACGTTATGTCCTATGGTAACTCTTTTACCAATTTTAATTTTTTCTCCATTAGTATTTACTATAGAATTATCTTGTATATTTGACCCTTCACCAATATCAATTTTTCCATTTTTATTTGGACTATATAGTACAACTGAATACCAAATACTTGAGTTTTTATAAGCTGTAATTTTACAGTTACAACTAATATCAGAAGATAAAAATATATTTTTTCCTTTTAAATTTATATCTTTAAAATTAAGATTTGATTTATGAATATATGCAGAATGATTAATTCTAGCTTTAATTTTTAACTTATTATAATTATTTATAAAGTCTTGATCAATTTTTTTTATAAGTTTAGCTGGAGAACCAGATATTAATGAATAATTATCAAATTTTTTTCCAGGAGGAACTAATGTATCGGCTAAAATTATAGAATTGTTTCCAATAATACTACCGTCCATAATTACAGAATTTTCTCCAACTAATACATTATCACCTATAGTACAAGCATGTATTATTACATATTCATCAAAATAACAATTATTCCCAACTTTAGTACCTAAAATATCAGCTGCAACATGAACAGTACATCTTTTATTAAATGTACAATTTTTACCGATATGTATTTTTTCACCATCACCTCTTAGTACTACATTATCAAAAATTTTTGTGTCTTCTTCAACTACAGTATTTCCTATAATTATTGCAGATGGGTTTATAGATAAATTTTTTTTAACTTTAGGAAAGTACTTTTTAAATTTTATAGTTGGGTGTATATTAATTTTCTTTTTAAACAATATTTTTTACAATGTATAATAAAATAATTAAAGCAAAAGAGTTAATAAATCAACATATTATTGATACTCCTTTTAATTTATCTAGTTCGTTATCTGAAATAACTGGAAATCAGATTTACGTAAAATATGAAAATAGACAATTTACTGGTTCATTTAAATACAGAGGTTCACTCAATAAACTTTTATCTTTAACTATTGAACAAAGAAAAAAAGGTATAATAGCAATGTCAGCAGGAAATCATGCGCAAGGTTTATCTTTGGGATGTAAATTGTTAAAAATTAAAGCTACAATAGTAATGCCAAACAATACACCATTTGAAAAAATTAGAAAAAATATAGATTATGGAGCAAATGTAATAATACATGGTAATAATGTTTTAGAATCTGAAGAATACGTAAATAAAATGGTTTTAAAAAAAGGCTTAATAAAAATACATCCTTTTGATGACTACGATATAATTTTTGGACAAGGAACCTTAATGATAGAGATGCTAAAGAAAAATCCTAACTTAAAAAAAATATATATACCAGTGGGAGGAGGAGGTTTAATATCTGGCTGCGCTATAGTAGCTAAATCAATAAATAAAAATATAAAAATTATAGGAGTAGAAACAGAAAATTTTCCAGCATTGTATAATGAATTTTATAATAAAAAAAAAGCATTCGAAATGAATACTATAGCTGAAGGAGTAGCTGTAAATAAAATAGGAAAAAAAAATATAAAAATAATTCGAAAATATGTAGATAAAACTATTTTAGTAAAAGAAAGTTCAATTGAAAGAGCTATATCTACTTTTTTATTAGATGATAAAACCTTAGTAGAAGGAGCAGGGGCTTTAGGATTAGCAGCTGTAATAGAAAATAAGGAAAAAAATAAAAATTTAGATATTGGTATTATTGCATGTGGTGGTAATTTAGATTCAAGAGTTCTCTCTTCTCTTTTAATGAGAGAGCTAGTTCGTAAAAAACAAATATTGACGTTGTCAATAGATATGGAAGACAAACCGGGTCAATTAAGTGAAATTTCAAAGCTTTGTTCATTAGAAAAAATAAATATATTAGCTGTTGAACATAGTAGATTTACATTAGATCTATCTGTACGGGCAGCTAGATTAAACATAACTTTAGAAACTCAGAATAAAAAACATGCCTTAAAGATAATAAATTTAATAGAAGAGCTAGGTTTTAAAGTAAGAGAAAAAATAAACAATTAGCTATGGTCTATAACCAAAGTAACTAGGTCCTGCTTTTAAATTTTTAAACGCTATTTTTATCCATTTACAAATCTTTTTTCTTGTATCTCTGGGATCAATAATATCTTCTATAAGAAATTTTTCAGCTGTTCTAAATGGAGAAGTCACTTGACTTAATCTGTTACTTAAATGCTGTATATATTCTGCAGGGTTATTTGATTTTAAAATCTCAGATTTATAAGCGGCTTCAATCCCTCCCTCAAATGGCAAAGAACCCCAATCTGCAGAAGGCCATGCCAATCTATATCTAAAGTTTGTATGGTTCATATGCGCTGCACCTGCGACACCAAATACTTTTCTTAAAATCACGGAACATACTGGCACTTTTAATTGATAAATAGCAGCTAAGGCTTTAGCTCCATATTTGATTGTTGCATCCTTTTCAGCTTGTCTTCCAATAACAAAACCTGGATTATCTATTAGATTTAATACAGGAAAGTGGAATACTTGAGCTAAGTCAATAATTTTTATAATTTTTTTACTAGAATTAGATGTCCAACCACCTCCATATATTTGAGGATTATTTGCAATGATAATTATTGGATAACCATCTAATCTTGCAAACCCTGAAATAACCGATAAACCGTATTTTCTTCCTATTTCGAAAAAAGAATTTTTATCTACTATACTATTGATAATAGGATAAATATCATATGTTTCTCTTTTTATTTTTGGTATTACTTTTAATAAAAAATCATTTTTTTTGTTTTCATTATTTTTACTTATTACTTTTTTTGGTAATTCATTTATTGAACTTGGCATGTAAGATAGAAAGATTTTTGCCATATTCATAGCATCAAGCTCGTTTTCAGCAACTTCATCTACAACTCCATTAGTTCCATGAATATTACTTCCCCCTAGTTCTTCTTTGGTAACTTTTTCACCAATTTTTTCTACTAATGGTGGACCAGCTACAAAAACCTGGCTAGTTTTTTTTACCATGATTGAATAGTGACTACTTACCAGTCTAGCAGCACCTAATCCTGCTACTGGTCCTAGAGCTAGAGATATAACTGGTATTTTTGATAAATTTTCAATTACTTTATCCCACCCTGGGTTAAATGGTACGTAAGAAAAGCCCTTTTCTTCTAATGATTTTACAGATCCACCTCCACCAGTACCTTCTATAAACCTTACTAAAGGAAGTTCATATTCATTGGCAAACTTTTCTGCTGCAACCATTTTTTCCCAAATAGCAGCATCAGATGCACCACCTCTAACTGTAAAGTCATCGCCATAAAAAACAACAGGTTTATTATTAACATATCCATGGCCTATAATAGAGTTAGAAGGAGTGAAGGTTTTTAACTCTCCTTTATCATCATAATAGCCTTTTCCGGCTAAAATACCAATTTCTTCAAAGCTTTTATTATCAAAAAATTTATCTATTCTTTCTCTTACAGTATAGCGTTTAGCTTTATGCTGCCTTTGTACTTTTTCTTTACCGCCCAACTTAAGAGCTAGTTTTTTTCTTTTAGATAATTCTTCTACTTCATTTTTCCAACTCATAAATACATCATAACATATAATTTTGTACTGTTAAGCTTCGAAATTAAATTTAATTTCTTAAGTTATACCCTTTGACAAAAATATATATTATAAAAAGAATACACAATGATAATTTAATTAATATAGTAATAATACTAGTGAGAATACTTACATCAGAGATTTCATAAAAACTAA
>NZFJ01000043.1 GCA_002690625.1 Rickettsiales bacterium | reverse complement strand
TGATTATAAATAATAAATTTGATTATATTAACAAACTAAATACAGATTTACATAGCACATTATTTTCACTATTAATAGAAATATATAATGAAATAATAAAAGTTAATAATGAAAACTAAAAAATATTATATAACAACACCAATATATTATGTGAATGATATACCTCATCTAGGGCATGCTTATACTAGTATGGCTGTGGATATAATATCTAGATTTAAAAAATTAAATAATTTTGAAGTTTTTTTTTCTACTGGTACTGATGAGCATGGGCAAAAAGTAGAAAATTCAGCAATTGAAAAAAAAATTGCACCTAAGGATTTTACAGACAGTGTATCAAAAAGGTTCTTTGAATTAACAGAAAAACTTAAATTAGTTAATAATAATTTTATTAGAACAACAGATGCTAGGCATAAAAAAGAAGTATTAAACATCTGGGATACACTAATTAAAAATAAGGAAATATATTTAGGTGAATATGAAGGATGGTATTCTGTAAGAGATGAAAGTTTTATTAATGAAAATGATATTTTAACTGATAAAAAAAATAATAAAATAGGTCCTTCTAAAGATATTTTAAAAAAAATAAAAGAACCAAGTTATTTTTTTAAGTTATCTAAATGGCAAAAACCATTATTAGACTTTTATGATAAGAATAAAAATTTTGTAAAACCCACATCTAGACTTAATGAAGTTAAAAGGTTTGTGGAAGGTGGATTAGAGGATTTATCTATATCAAGAACTAGTTTTAATTGGGGTATTAAGGTTCCTAATAACCCTAAACATGTTATATATGTATGGTTAGATGCGTTATTTAATTATATAAGCACACTGGGAGGTATTAAAAGTGATAATTTTAATAAATTTTGGCCTCCTAATAGTCATATAGTGGGAAAAGATATTCTTAGATTTCATGCAGTATACTGGCCTGCTTTTTTAATGGCATCAGGCCTTAAGCCACCTAAAAATATATTTGCTCATGGTTGGTGGACTATAAATGGTGAAAAAATGTCAAAATCATTAGGAAATGTAATAGATCCTAATTATTTAATAGATACGTACGGATTAGATCAAATAAAATATTTTTTGTTTAGAGAAATACCATTTGGAGAAGATGGTAATTTTTCAGAAGAATTACTAGTTTCTAGAATAAACAGTGATTTAGCAAATGATTACGGTAATTTAGTGCAGAGAGTATTATCTATGCTTCATAAATATAATGAAGGTATTGTACCAAAAGCTAATAAATTAAATGAGAACGACCAACTGCTCTTAAAATTGCCTGAAGAAACTATTAAAGAGATTAATGTTTTGATGACAAATTTTGAGTTAAACAATGTATTAGAAAAAATTTGGAAAATAATAAAAAAAGCAAATTCGTATGTAGATATAAATCAACCTTGGAATTTGTACAAAGAAAATAATATTCATAGACTGAACACAGTATTAAATATTTTATTAAATACTGTTTATAAAATAGCTATACTTAATCAACCTTTTCTTCCAACTTCTTCAAAAAATATCTTAGATTTACTAAATATTAAAAATGAAATAAGCTATAATTTTATAAATAAAAATCTAAAAGTAGGGTTATCATTAAAACAACCTAAAGTAATATTTCCAAGGATAATAAGGTAAAATTTATGCTAATAGATAGTCACTGTCATCTTAATATGAAAGACTTAGCTAATGATTTAGATATCATAATCAATAAAGCCTATAATAATAATATTAAAGGAATGTTAACTATATCTACAAAAATTGATGAGGCTGATGATCTTAAAAAAATATCTAGTAAATATAATAATATTTGGTATAGTTTGGGTGTTCATCCTAGTAATGTAGACGATAAATATAAAGATTTAGGCCATTTAATACAGGATAATATAAAAAATAAAAAATTTATTGGTATAGGTGAAACTGGTTTAGATTTTTTCTATGAGAATTCTAAAAAAAATTTACAGAAAAAATCGTTTAAATATCATATAAAACTAGCAAGAGATTATGATATACCTATCATAGTTCATACCAGAAACGCAGATGCTGATACTATTAAGATACTTAAAGAAGAATATTATAAAGGTAAATTTAGAGGTTTAATTCATTGCTTTACAGCTTCAAAAGAACTAGCAGATGTTGCTTTAGAAATTGGTTTTTACATTTCTATATCAGGTATTATAACTTTTAAAAATGCTGAAAATATTAGAAAAACTGTATCAAATATACCTGTTAACAGACTTTTAGTGGAAACAGATGCTCCTTACTTAGCTCCGATGCCCATGAGAGGAAAAATAAATCAACCTTCATATGTATCATATACTGCTGATTACTTAGCCAAACTATTGAATATTAACAGTTTTGAATTATATGAAAAAACTACTCGTAATTTTTTTAATTTATTTAATAGAGCGGAATTTAATTGATAGTAACAGTATTAGGATCTGGATCTTCAGGAGGTGTTCCCTTAATAGGAAATTACTGGGGAGATTGTAATCCTAAAAATAAAAAAAATAATAGAACAAGAGTATCTATTTCAATAGAACTAAAAAATAAAAAAAATATATTAATCGATACTTCTCCTGATTTAAGAGTTCAGGCTATAAATAATAAACTTAAATCAATAGATGCTGTTCTATGGACACATGCTCATGCAGATCATGCAAATGGAATTGATGATTTAAGACAATTCTTATGGACTAAAAAAGAGGAATTACCAGTATATGGATCAAAAGATACAATAAACTCATTAAAAAAAAGGTTTGATTATGTTTTTAGTAAAACAAATAACTATTTTCAGCCGCCTTTAAATATAAATGTTATTAAAGAAGGAGAATTTAAATTATTAGGTACAACTGCTAGTGCTTTTAATCAAATTCATGGTAGCGAAATAACATACGGATATAGAATTAATAATTTTGCATATTCAACTGATGTAAAGGAATTTCCTAAATCTTCCGAAGAATATTTACAAAATTTAGATTTATGGATAGTTGATTGTGTACGTTACGAACCTCATTATAGCCATTCTCATTTAGAACAAACTTTAGCATGGATTAAAAGGTATAAACCTAAAAAAGCTATATTAACTCATTTAGGTGCCTGGTTAGATTATGATAAACTCAAAAAACTTTGTCCGAGTAATGTTTTTCCTGGTTATGACGGATTAAAAATAAAATTAACATAATATATGTTATGCGAACTAATAATAATAACTTAATTAATAGTTTAATAAGCTTACTTACTAATGTTGATTTAAAAAAAACTAAAGATATAGTAAGCAAACAAGATAAAAAAGTACTACTAGATTATATAAATAAAGAGTTTTTGAATCTTAACGAATACAAAACACTAATAAAAGATATCAAACTAGAAAAAGAAGATGTTTTAGAAATACTTTATCAAATACTTACTTTATTTTATGACAGCACAGAAAAGTATAGTAATACATCTGTAACCGAGCAACTTATAAAAGAAGCAAATAATAAAGGATTTACATGGCCTAATAGCAACAGTTGCTTTAATAAGATTGAAGAAGAGTTTACAGAACTAAAAAAAGCCATTAAAAAAAATGATGAAAGTAATATAAAAGAAGAAATAGGAGATTTATTATTTACTTTACATTGTTATGCAAACATTAAAAAATTTAATTTTGAGCAGATTTTAAATAATGCTAACACTAAATTTGAAGAAAGATATAAAAAGTTATTAGATATCGCAAAATCTAAAAATATAGATTTAGCAACTTGCTCTTCTAAAATAAAAGAAGAATTATGGAAAATAGCAAAAAAAACTCTGTAATTATCTTAATAGTTTAATTAATGAAGAAGTATCCCACCTTTTACCTCCAATTTCAAGTATATTAGAATAAAATTGGTCTATTATAGCTGTTATTGGTAATCTAGCCCCTATTTCATCAGCTTGTTCTAAACATATCTTAAGATCTTTTCTCATCCATTCTACAGCAAAACCAAAATCAAATTTATTTTCAGCCATAGTTTTATTTCTATTTTGCATTTGCCATGAAGATGCTGCTCCATCTTTAATAACATCAATAACCTTATCCATATCTAAATTAGCTTTTTGACCAAAATTGATGGCCTCAGATAACCCCTGTAGTAATCCAGCTATACAAATTTGATTAACCATTTTGGCTAATTGTCCAGAGCCAGATTCTCCTATTAAAGTAGAATTTTTAGCATAACTTTTAAAGAGAGGCTTAATTTGTAAATATGACTCTTCATCCCCTCCTACCATAATGGTTAAATGTCCATTTTCTGCACCAGCTTGCCCACCAGATACAGGTGCATCAATAAAACTTACATTTTTAGATGATTTGCAGTAATTATATAATTCTTTAGCTATTTTAGCAGATGCTGTAGTGTGATCTACTATAATTGAGTTTTCTGGTATTGATGACATAATACCATTTTTTCCTCTTACTACACTGTCTACATCAGAATCATTACCAACGCACATAAAAACAATATCACAATCTTTTGCTGCATCTGCGGGTGTAGTACATAATAAACCATCAAATTTTGCTGTCCACCTTTCCGATTTTTCAATACTTCTGTTATAAACTTTTATATCTAAGTTATTGTTTTTACTAATTAAATGACCAGCCATTGGAAATCCCATAACACCTAAACCAATAAAAGAAATTTTCATATATTTAATATTCCTAATTTAAATTATGTTCTTCTCTCAAATATGAAGACCCTTTTTCATCTTTATTAACTTTTACTCTATAACATATAACTTTCAAAGCTAGAATAACTGTATTATTTGTTTTGTTAACTCTCATAATTAAATTTTGCTTTACTTAAATATAATCTACTACTTCATTTATATTAGGTCTAGTTCTTTCCTTTAGCTTAGTAGTTTTCTTTCCTATGTAAATAAAACCCGCTATCTTATTTTTATTAGGATTACCTCCTAAAACTTTTATTAATTTATTATTATAAGCATACCATTCTGTTAACCATTGGGCAGCATAACCAAGGCCTTGGGCTGCATATAGCAAGTTAACACAAACAGCACCTGCTGATAGGTTTTGTTCCCATTCTGGAATTTTTTTATGAATTACTGGATTTGAAAATACTACAAGTATAGTATGTGCTCTTTGAAATCTAAAACTTTCTAAAGAAACAGCTTTTGTAGTAGCCTCTTTATTATTTCTTTTAAACTCTTTTAATATAATTTCTTCATCTAAATATTTTCTAGTTTTACCTTGAACAATTTTAATTTTCCATGGTTTTAAAGCTCCGTGATCTGGAACTCTCGTGCCAATTTCTAATATTGTATTTAGATCTTTTTTTAATACTCTACCTACTGACATTTTTTTAGCCACAGTAGACCTTCTTTGTTTTAAAAAGTCTATTACTTTTATATTTTTTGTTGTAAACACTACTAAATATATAATTTATTTAAAAAAAAAAGCCACCTAAAATTAGTTGGGATTAATAAATTTGATTAATATTTTATCTTGTATATGAAATTTTATTCTCATGCACTGATTGAATAGATTTTGAATTATATGCTTTTCAAATTATTCATTACTTTTATTTTAAAATAGATAAAAAAAACCCCAGATCAAATCTGGGGTTTTTTAATTTTTTATGTACGATAAGGGTATTACATGCCCATTCCACCCATACCGCCCATGCCGCCCATAGGATCCATACCACCCATGCCTCCCATGCCTCCCATATCAGGCATTGCAGGACTTTCTTTCTTCTCAGGCATATCAGCTATCATAGCTTCAGTAGTAATTAATAAACCAGCTACTGATGTTGCATCTTGTAAAGCAGTTCTAACAACTTTAGTCGGATCGATTATACCCTTAGATACCATATCAACAAACTTACCTGTTTGAGCATCAAATCCATGAGTTTTACTCTTAGCGTCTCTTATTTTACCAACAACAATTGAAGCATCATAACCAGCGTTTGAAGCTATTTGTCTAATTGGTGCTTCTAAGGCTTTTTTTACAATTTCTATTCCAACTTTTTGATCATTATTAGCAGGAGTAATGGAATTTAAAGCTCTTACAGAAGTAAGCAACGCTACTCCTCCACCAGGTACAATACCCTCTTCAACAGCAGCTCTTGTAGAATTCATAGCATCTTCGACTCTATCTTTTCTTTCTTTAACTTCAATTTCAGTAGCACCGCCAACATTTAACACTGCAACACCACCTGCTAATTTAGCAAGCCTTTCCTGAAGTTTTTCTTTATCATAATCAGAAGTAGCTTCATCTATTTGCGCTCTTATTTGATTACATCTACCTTCAATATCTTTTTTCTTTCCAGCTCCTTCAACAATAGTAGTCTCTTCTTTAGTTAAAATAACTTTCTTAGCAGTACCAAGCATTTTAAGCTCAATTGCTTCTAACTTAATACCTAACTCTTCACTTATTACTTGCCCACCAGTAAGAGTTGCAATATCAGCTAACATAGCCTTTCTTCTATCTCCAAAGCCAGGCGCCTTACAAGCGGCAACTTTCAAACCACCTCTGAGCCTATTTACCACTAATGTGGCTAATGCTTCGCCTTCTATATCTTCAGCTAGTATTAATAATGGTTTTCCTGACTGAACTACTTTTTCTAAAATAGGAAGCATAGGCTGAAGAGAAGTTAGTTTTTGCTCATGTATTAAAATGTAAGGATCTTCCATTTCAGCTATCATTTTCTCAGCATTAGTAACAAAATAAGGAGACAAATAGCCTCTATCAAATTGCATACCCTCTACTACATCTAGAGTTGTTTCTAAAGATTTTGCTTCTTCAACTGTAATAACTCCTTCCTTACCCACTTTATCCATAGCATTTGCAATAAGTTCTCCTATTTCAGATTCACCATTAGCAGAAATAGTACCTACTTGAGCTACTTCGGACTGATCATTCACTTTCTTACTCATTTTATTAAGTTCAGCTACTACAGCTTGAGTTGCCATATCAACTCCTCTTTTAACATCCATGGGATTCATACCAGCAGCTACTGCCTTATGACCTTCTCTAACGATTGATTGTGCTAAAACTGTTGCAGTTGTAGTTCCATCTCCAGCAATATCATTTGTTTTACTAGCTACTTCTCTAACCATTTGAGCGCCCATATTTTCAAATTTATCTTTTAATTCTATTTCTTTAGCTACTGTTACTCCGTCTTTAGTGGTTCTAGGAGCACCAAATGATTTATCAATAACAACATTTCTTCCCTTTGGCCCTAATGTAACTTTTACAGCGTTAGCTAAAATATCAACACCTCTTAGCATACGCTCTCTAGCGTCAGATGAAAATTTTACTTCTTTTGCAGACATATTATATTCCTTTAATTATATTAAAAATTATTTACCAACTATACCCATAATGTCAGACTCTTTTACTATTACATAGTCAACATTATCTATAGTTACCTCTGTACCAGACCACTTACCAATGAGTACTTTATCTCCTTTTTTTACATCTAATGGAGTAATAGTTCCATCATCTGCTCTATGGCCTGAACCAACCGCTACTATTTTAGCATGCATTGGTTTTTCTTTAGCAGTGTCAGGAATAATGATACCACCTTTAGTGATATCTTCTTCATCTTCTCTTTTAACCATGACCCTGTCATGTAATGGTCGAAAATTCATATTTATATCCTTTGTAATAATTAATAAAATAGGCACTCTTGATTATAGAGTGCTTATTAATATATATTTTGTATATTCTTTAAACAAATTCAAGTGCTAAATAGAATTTATTTTATATATGCTATGGAATGCTTGTAAATTAAGGCTTTTTTACTATTTATAATTACTAAAATAGAAAAATTATCACAATTAATAACTCTGCATTTAATTATTAGTCCATTAACTAAATTTATTTCTATAGTTTTATTAGATTTAATAGTGTCTTCTAAAAATATATCTTGTACTAATACAGTTTTTTTTTTATTTATCATTTTGTATAATATATAGCATTTTATCTTTTAATTTGTTCAACATTCCACTTTTATCTATATTCAGTTTTTTATTTCCCAATCTATTAGCTTCTTGTATAATTGATGAACTATTTGTAATAAAAGTGGCATCAGCATTGTATAAATCTTTTATTTTAAATTTTTTTTCTACAGTTTTAATTTTTAAATTAGTTGCTATTTCTAAAATTTTTTTTCTTGTAACACCTGCTAAGATGTTGCTAGTCAATGGTGTCGTAACTAAATTATTTTTTATTAGTATCCAAATATTTGATGTGGTAGCTTCGGTAATATATCCATTTTTATCCAATAATATGCATTCTTGTGCTTTATTTAAAAAAGCTTTTTGTTTTAATAAAACATTTGGTAGTAATGAAACTGATTTAATATAACATTTTTTCCATCTGATATCTTTTTCAAATATTAAAGAAATATGCTTTTGGCTAATATCAAATACTTTTTTTCTAATAGAAGAAATTACTAAAGAAGGTGTTATATTTAAATTCCAATTATGATTTCTTTTTGATATGCCTCTTGATATATGAATATAAATCAAACCTTCATTTAAATCATTTCTTTGTATTAATTCTTTACATTTTATTTTTAGTACATCAAAACTTTTTTTATAAACCATATTTAAATGCTTTAGTGAAAGTTTTAATCTATCAACATGTTCATTCCAAAAGAGTAGTTTGTTGTTATAAACAGCAACTACCTCATAAACTGCATCTGCAAAATGAAAAGATCTATCATTAATTGAAATTTGTGCAACATTGTCTGGTAAATATTCACCATTTACATAATTAAAATTTGTCATATCCTCAATTTTTAAATACTTTGTTAAATAATAATAAATAGCCTATACTTTCAAATCTACCACATATCATTAGTATATTTAAAATAATATAATAACTAGGGCTAACTTTTTCTTTAATACTACTTATTAGTATTAAACCTTCACCAGTATTAGATAAAGCTGAAACTGCATAAACTAATGAACTTTTAAGATCTAAATCACTTATATTTAAAATCAAAATACTTATTAAAAGTAAAAAAACACCAAAGCCTGTAGCAGCATAAAAACTATCTAGCTCTTTCTGAGTTGTACCTTTTTTAATTATTTCTATGCCTTTAACGTTATATTGAAAAAGAAAATTATTAAACTCTTCTTTTATATTTATTAATAATAAACCTACTTTATTAATTTTAATTCCACCATTTGTGGTACCTGAAAAAGTACCGATTATAGAAAAAAATAAAAAAAGAAAAAAAAACTTATTATATTCTAGTAATGAATAGTTATTTTCCAATTCATAAGGCAGTATACCAGTTGTAGTTATAAATGATGCTGCCAAAAATAAATTTTCTGAATAACTTAAATGTCCAGTAAAAGTGATAAAACTTATCATAAGAATAATAAATAAAAAGAAACGGAATGATAAATTTTTAATTTTTTTATATTCATATTTAAGGTTTTTTTTATTAATAATATAAAAGTAAATAGGCAAAATTAATAAGCTAATAATCATTAATAAAGTAACTATAAAGTGATTAATGTTATATTTTAAAAATACTGATTCACTTGCAGTAATTCCGCCACTAGATAAAATTGCTGAAGCTAAACTAAAACTATCAACTAAATTAAAATCATAAGATTGCAATATAATCGTAAATGTTATCAAAAAAGATATAAATAGAAAGTTTATAATAAGAATAGTTTGTTTATTAACTATTAAAAGTTTGTTGTTATTTTTTTTAATGTATAAAGTGTAATATAATAAAGTAATAAAAATAGTGTATAAAGCACCAATAATTTGTATGTTAGATATCCAAATGGCTAGAATGATATTATCACTATAATTATTATCGAGTATATTTAAACCAGTGGTAGTAACTAAACTCGTTGCAAAAAAAATTTTTTCATTAAGTGTTTTATCTTTTAATAACTCAAATAGTGGAGTAACACTAATTAAAATTATTATAAGCCATATTATCAAGCTTATAAAAATAAAATTTTTATTAGTAATATCTTTTTTTTTCTTAAAAAAATTAATAAGATAAATAATTAGGATATTTAATGAACAAGTTATAAATAATATAGTCTCATAACCTAAATTTAAAAAAAAAGATATAAATATAGATATTAAGGATAATAATCCAAATGATATAAATATACTCTGAAAGCCAAAATAAATATTATTTACAAGCATTATATTAATTGACTATCTTCAGATAAAAAGTCTTCTACTCTTTGAATAGCATCGTGAAGTAAACACATCACTATTTTGTCTCCTAATTCTATTATTGTGTTTCCTTTTGGTGAAATAACTATGTTATCTCTTACTATAGCTCCTATAAAAGTATCTTCAGGCAGTTTTGAATTACGTAATTCTATGCCTATTAAAGTTGATCCATTTTTTACTTCAAATTCAATAATTTCAGCAGACCCATTTCTTATTTCATGTACGTCTGAGACGATTGCTTTTCTAATATGTTTTAATACCCTAGAAACAGTTAACTCTCTAGGTGATATGATACCATCTATATCAAGGTATGGTATTACTGGCTGATATTTATCCCCGTTTAATAAAGCATAACAATTTTTTGCACCAGCTTTTTTAGACAAAATAGAAACTAAGGTATTAATTTCATCACTGTTTGTAACTGAAAAAACTATATCAGCTTCAGATATGCCTGCTTCGTTCATTATATCATTTTCTACTGCATCTCCTAAAAGCACATTAGCTTTTTCTAATTTCATAGCTGCTTTTTCTGCTTGGTTTTTATTGCTTTCTATAATAGTAACTGAAGCATCTGGTTCGTTAATTTCTAAAATTTTAGCAATATTTATAGCTATAATACCAGCGCCTATAATTATAATTTTTCTTGAATCTATTAACTTTTTTCCAAATACTGATAAAATACGTTTTGTATTATTACTGTCTGCTATCATATATATATCATCATTTGCTTGAAGTTGTTCCATATTATCTGGTATAAAAACTTTTTCATCTCTATTCATTAAAACTATTTTTGTATTAAGGTCAGGAAAAAGTTCAGTTAATTGCTTTAGGGGAGTTTCAAGTACTGGACAATCATCGTCAAGTTTTAGACCTATTAATCTTATTTTATCATCAGCAAAGGAAATTAAATCATGTGCTCCTGATACTGCGACCAATCTTGCTAACATATTTGCTACTTCGTTCTCTGGTGAAATAACATTATCTACTTTTAAACCCTTTGCAGAGAATAAGTCTAACCATTTGCTTTCTAATAGATCTTTTTCTCTAATTCTTGCTATAGTATTTGGTAGATTAAATAAAACCTTTGCTATTTCACAGGAAATTATATTACTTTCATCGTTTTCTGATACAGAAATAAGCAAATCAGCATTTTCTGCACCAGCTTCCAACAATATATTTGGATTATATGATTTACCAATTATTGATCTAACATCTATAGAAGCAGCAACTTTTTGAAGTCTGTCAGAACTTTCATCTATAACTGTTACTTGCATATCTTCAGATGCTAAATATTTTGCTAAACTAAATCCTACTTCACCTGCGCCACAAATAATAATTTTCATAATATTTTCTAATTAAGTTTTAAGTTTTTTAATTTTCTATGTAATGCTGATCTCTCCATACCAATAAAATTAGCAGTTCTAGATACATTGTTATTAAATCTATGCATTTGAATTTTAATATATTCTCTTTCAAAATATTCTCTAGCTTTTTTAAGAGATAAACTAAGCATTTTTTTTTGTACAAATATCTCAAATTCATTATTGTTTTGGTTTTGATCAAGATTCATATCTTCTAAATTTATAAGGCCATCTTTTGTTTTGTTTGATAATATAAGTATTTTTTCAATCACATTTTTAAGTTCTCTTAAATTCCCGTTCCAAATCCTGGATTGTAAGTAATTATAAGCATCTTTTGAAAGTTTAATATTAGCCATACCAAGATTTTCACTACAAATTTTTAAAAAGTAATCAATAAACTCAGGAATATCGTCAATACGTTCGTTTAGAGAAGGGATTTTTATTGGTACAACGTTTAGTCTATAATATAAATCTTCTCTAAAATTTTTATTATTAATCTCATTTAAAATATTTTTTGATGTTCCTACTAATATTCTAACATCAATTTCAATATTATATTTTCCATATACTCGTAGTATAGTTTTTTCTGTTAGTAACTTAATAAGTCTAGCTTGTAAATTATCCTTCAAATTACAAATTTCATCTATATATAGAGTACCTTTATGCGATTGTTCAATTAATCCTATTTTAGTAACCACACCTTCTTTGTCTTCAACACCAAACAAATAAGTTTCAAGTTCCTCAGTATTTAATCTTTTAGTATTTGCAACCAAAAAAGGTGCATTATTTCTAGTAGATTTATAATGTATTAACTGAGCTAAATATCTTTTTCCAGATCCAGATGGACCGCTTATTAATATTCTACTTTGTGTAGTTGAAACTTTTTCTACAGTAGACCTAATTGCAATAGAAGTCTGGGATTTTCCTATATAATTATGACAAAAATTATTCTTTGATATAAGTTCTTTATTTTGTCTCTTAATTTCAGCGATTTCTATAGCTCTTTTAATACATAATAAAAGTATATTTGTATCAAATGGTTTTTCAATAAAGTCAAATGCTCCTATTTTTATAGCCTTAATAGCCATATCTATTGTTCCATGCCCACTTATCATAATAACTGGTACATTATTATAGCTTTTTTTTATTACTTTAAGAATATCTATTCCATCTGCAGATCCTTTATTCAACCAAACATCTAGAAGAATTAAAGATGGAGTTCTTTTTATTAATTCTAATTTCATAGAGTTTAAATCTGAGGCTACTCTGGTTTCATATCCTTCATCTTGTAAAATCCCAGATAATAATAGTCTTATATCCTCTTCATCGTCAATAATCAGAATATCTTTTTTCATAGCAACATTCTACTTTAATTAAGGTTAATTGGGAACAATAAGCTTATTATTGCTCCGTTTTTATTTTTATTATTTTCTAATTCTATATGTCCATTATGATCTTGCATAATTTTCTTAACTACAGCTAGGCCTAGGCCCGAACCCTTTACAGACCTTGATATATATGGCTCTGTTAAATATTCTTTATCATCCGGTAAACCTATTCCATTATCTTTAATAACCAGCATACAAAAGTTATTTTTGTTAAAAATATCAATACTAATTTTTCCCTTATAATCTTGTTTTTCAGTTTTAGCGTTCAATTTTTCATTAATTGAATTTAAAGAATTTTTAATTAAGTTATTATATGCTTGATTAATTAAATTAGGATCTGCTTTTAATTTAATAGTTTTAATTTTCGTTAAGTTACTTGTTATAGTTATTTCTTTATTTGCAAGCTTTGTCATACTTATGCAACCGATAATAATTTCATTTATATTTATCATTTGAAAAATTGGTCTCGGCATCTCTGCAAAGGTTGAAAAGTCATTCACCATTCTGTGCATTGTTGATACTTGTCTTATAATAGTATCTATGCAATTAATAAAAATATCTCTATCTTGTTTAATGTTTTTAAGATATTTATGTTTAAGTCTGTCAGCTGAGAGTTGTATTGGAGTTAATGGGTTTTTTATTTCATGAGCTATTCTTCTTGCAATATCTGACCAAGCAGCAGATCTTTGAATTTTTATTAACTCTGTTATATTTTCAATAGTAATAACATAGCCACTATTTAAATTTCTATAATTTTCAAAAGA
>NZFJ01000042.1 GCA_002690625.1 Rickettsiales bacterium | reverse complement strand
AATAAATGAAGATAGTGTCCTCACAGATTTAAATATTATGGAGCTAGAAAATAATAAAGACACAGTTTATATTAGTGTAGTTGACGAGTATGGAAATTACGCATCCTTTATAAATTCTATCTTTCATCCCTTTGGAAGTGGAATAGTATCGTCTAAATCAGGAGTTTTATTGCATAATAGAGGAGCTTCTTTTAATCTAAATGAAGGACATCCTAATTTTTTTTCAGCACAAAAAAAACCAATGCATACGATAATACCAGGCTTATTAATAAAAGAAAAGAAGCCCTTAATGCCATTTGGAGTAATGGGGGCACACTATCAACCAGTTGGACAAGTTCATTTCTTGACTAATGTACTTGATTTTGGAATGGATGTTCAGTTAGCATTAGACCATTCAAGAAGCTTCTATTATGAAAATAAATTATCTTTAGAAAAATCTATTTCTCTAAATATTTATGAAAAATTAGAACAACTAGGACATAAAGTAGAATATTGTGATCTACCTCATGGAGGAGGACAAGCTATTCTTAAAAATAATAATATATTAGTAGGTGGGTCTGATCCCAGAAAAGATGGAATAGCATTGGGATATTAAGAATTAAATTTTTGTTATTCAGGATAACAAGAATTATTTATAGCAAAAAATCGACTTAAATTATAGACTACGTCTAAAGTAGGGGTTTCTATTTTTGTTAGTTTCCCTAACTCAATTAAAGATTTGATAAGAGCGTCTATTTCAAGCGGTTTTTTGTTTTCAAAATCTTGTAACGTAGATGTTTTATGATCTCCTACTGCTCTAGCTCCTTCTATTCGTCTCTCTATATCAAGTTTAATGGGAATTTCTAATTTCTTAGCTATTTTATTAGCTTCAGTCATCATATTAAAAATAATATTTTTTGTTTCAGGGCTTTCGCACATCTTTTTAAGAGTTACTCTAGTTATTACAGATAAAGGGTTAAAAGAACTATTTCCAATAAGTTTTAACCATATATCACTACGAATATTTTTACTAATTGGTGCTTTAAAACCCGCGTCAAATAATAGTTTAGATAATTTTATTATTCTATCTGATTTATTGTCATCTGGTTCTCCTAAAATAAGCCTTTTACCTTCAAGGTGTTTTATTACTCCAGGTTTTGGAATTATAGCTGCAGGGTATACTACACAACCTATAACTTTATTAGGAGAAAATAAATTCCATTGTACTCCTCCAGGATCTACTGAGCTTAACTGATAGTTTTCGTATTTTCCTTTAAATTTGTAGAAAAACCACCAAGGAATACCATTTAACGTAGGCAGTAATATAGAGTTTTTTTCTAATAAATTATTGACTTTAGCAGCACTTTTGTTAGACGAATGTGCTTTTAATCCATTAATTACTAAGTCAAATTTTCCTAATTTTTCTGAATCATTGAAGACTTCGAATTTTTGACAAATATCTAAGTCATATTCATTACTTATAAATACTAGCCCATTTTTTTTAATTTCATCATAGTGAGCACCTCTAGCTATTAGAACAACATCAGCACCAGCTTTTTTCAGCAGAGCACCTATCATACCTCCAATAGCACCAGCACCAAAAACGCATATTCTCATTTTTCTATACCTAATTTTTTCGCAAGACCGATTCTTTGTATTTTACCTGTAGCTCCAATAGGGATTTCATTCAAAAAATATATTTTTTTTGGAGTTTTAAATTGAGCCAATTTGTTTTTTACAAAATCTTTTAATTCTGAAGATGTACATTTTTTTCCTTTATTTAATACTACTGCTATAGCTACATCTTCTCCTAATTTGTCATGTTTTACAGCAAAAGCTACAACTTTAGATATTTTGGGATGTTTTGAAAACACATCATCAATTTCTTTTGGACTTACTTTTTCGCCTCCTCTATTTATTATTTCCTTTATTCTGCCTGAAATGAAAAGATGTCCATCTTTGTCAAAATACCCTAAATCTCCCGTTCTAAACCAGCCATCTATAAAACTACTAGAATTGGCTTTATCATTGGCTAAGTATTTTTTTAAAACACTTCCTCCTTTAATAACTATTTCGCCTTCTTCAGTTTTTTTTATAAAGTTTAGATTGTTATTAATTATCTTCACCTCTAAACCTATAGGCACTCCCACACTACCTACCTTTCTTTTAAATGGGGGTAATAAATTTGTAGTCATTTGATGTGTTGCCTCAGTCATTCCGTAGCTCTCTATTACTGGTGTTCTAAAAAGTGCTTCTACTTCTTTAAGGGTATTCTTAGGTAAAGATGCAGATGACGATCTGATAAATCTCAGTTTATTTTTTTTAACTATTTTAAGATTATTTTTTGATCTATCTATAATAGACTGAAGCATAGTAGGTACAGCAGTAAACCATGAAGGAGAATGAATATCTAAAAAATTATAAAACGATAAAACATTAAATTTAGGCAATGCAACAACTTTGCCCCCTTTATATAAAGGCGCTAGTATAGAAGCTATAATGCCATGTATGTGAAAAGAAGGCATTAAAATTATATTTTTATCCTTAGTAGTTAGCTTAAGTGCAGTAGAAATATTTTTAGCACTATTGAGAAGGTTGTTATGTGTTAATGCTACCATTTTTGGTTTAGAAGTTGTCCCTGATGTATGCAGTATGAGTGCTATATCTTCTATATTTGAAGAACTTATTTTAATAGTTTTATTACTTATTTTATTTTTTCCTGTTTTAAAATAAAAATTTTCTACGTTAATAATTTTAATTTTATTTTTTTTTGCAACTTTTAGAGCAGCGTGATCTTCATTAAAATTTGTAATTAATGCTTTAGGCATTAAATCTTTAATGTAAAAATTAAACTCCGCTGTAGTATAATTAGGATTTAATGGAGCTGAGATACAAACATTAATATTGCTTAAAAAGCTAGTTATAAAGTCAGGACCATTATCAAGAACAATAACTATTGTGTTTTTATTATTTATACCTAAAGAATTAATAAATTTAGAATTATAATTAATTATTTTTTTTAAACTTTTTAAGTCAATAATGTTTTTTTTTTCATCAATAATTTTGATAGTTTTTTTTTTAATTATATGTTCTATAAAATTCATAATTTAAATATTATTTAAAGAAAAAAAAATTATGTTACAATATATTTATGGTTTTATCTAGAAAAGAAAAAAATGCTTATTGGATGCCTTATACAGATAATAAGTGGTATAAAAGTAATCCTAAACTATTAGAAAGTGCAGAAGGCATGTATTATAAAACCGTGGATGGTGAAAAAATACTTGATGGAGTAGCAGGCTTATGGTGCGTAAATGCTGGACACTGTAGAGAAAAAATAGTAAAAGCTGTCAAAAAGCAAGTTGAAAAAATGGATTATGGGCTTTCTTTTCAAATGGGGCATAAGCTAGCCTTTGAGTTTGCAGAAAAGCTAGTTAATATTTTACCAAAAAATATAGAGCATACTTTTTTTT
Organism: Rickettsiales bacterium; assembly: GCA_002690625.1. Next base: position 6,754 of record NZFJ01000042.1, on the reverse strand, counting down.
GTAATTCCGGATCAGAAGCCGTAGATTCAGCCTTAAAAATTGCCTTAGCTTATTTTAATGCTAAAGGTAAAAAATCAAAAAATAAATTTATAGGAAGGTCTCGAGGATATCATGGATCTGGTTTTGGAGGAACTTCCGTAGGAGGAATAATAGCAAATCGTGAACAGTATGGTAACTTACTTAATGGAATAATTCATTTACCTCATACTCATATTCCTTCTAAAAATAGTTTTAGTTGGGGGCAACCTAAGCACGGAAAAGAAAAAGCTGACGCATTGATAGATATTATAGATTTTCACGGAAAAGATAATATAGCTGCTGTAATTGTGGAACCGGTTGCTGGATCAACTGGAGTATTAGTTCCACCAGTTGGTTATTTAGAAAAACTTCGAAAAATTTGCAGTGAAAATGATATTTTATTAATTTTTGATGAGGTTATTACTGGCTTCGGAAGAGTAGGTGATAGCTTTGCTAGTGAAAGACTTAAAGTTTTTCCAGATATAATTACTTTAGCTAAAGGAATAACTAACGCTACTATACCAATGGGGGCAGTGGGTGTGACTTCTGATATATACAAAACAATATATAAAAAAAACAAAGAAAAAATTGAATTATTTCATGGTTACACATATTCTGGTCATCCTATAGCTTGTGCCGCAGGATTAGCAACATTAGAAGTATATGAAGACGAAAAGCTATTTGAAAGATCAAAAAGTTTAGAAAAGTATTTTGGTAATTGTGCTCATTCTTTAAGCAAACTTAATGTCGTAAAGGATGTAAGAAACTTTGGTTTAGTTGCTGGAGTTGAACTTAGCGAAAGATCTAAAAATCCAAAGACATTAGGAAGAGATGTCTATGAGGAATGTTTTAAAAATGGTGTTATGGTAAGATTTACTGGTAATACAATTGCAATCTCACCTCCTCTTATAATTAAAAAGGAGGAAATAAGTACAATATTCAATACATTAGAAAAAGCAATAAAAAAAGTTTTCTAAATATTATTTGTTTTTTATTAAAAAAACAGCATGAGAGGCTAGTAAATTTAAAAACGTAGAGTTCAATGGGTGTGTAATAATTTTTCTATTTTTATTTATACCATAATGCTTTTCTGTAACATAATTCATATCAGCTACTAAGTTATTAAAATCCTTTATAGTACATAAATGTATATTATTAGTGTCATACCAAGCAAGTTTAAGATCTTTAGTTACTGGCATTTTTCCTTTAAACATTATTTGAAATCTACAAAGCCAATGGCCAAAATTAGGAAAAGAAATAATAGCTTTTTTTCCAATTCTTAAAATTTCATTTAGTATCCATTTAGGCCTTTGAACGGTTTGAAGGGTTTGACTTAATATGACGTAGTCAAATGATTTATCTGGAAAACTTATTATTTCTTTATTTGCATCACCTTCAACAACTGATAATCCTTTTTTTAGACAAGCCTCAACTTTACTATGTTCTATTTCAATTCCTTGGACAGATGCATTTTTTTTCTTAATTAATAAATGCAAAAGCTTTCCATCAGCACAACCTATGTCTAAAATTCTTGAATTTTTTTCGACAATTTCAGTTATTATATAATGGTCTGATCTATTTTTATTCATGTCTACAGTTTTGCTCCTATTAAAAAACCTTTAAGAATATTGTATAATCTAGGAATACTCAAAAGAAAACTATCATGACCTCTATCAGATTCTATTTCTACAAAACTGACATTGCATGCATTAGCATTTAAGGCACTAACTAATTGTCGGCTTTCAGAAGTAGGAAATAACCAATCACTGGTAAAAGAAATTATAAGCCATTTACATTTATTATTTCTAAATGCGCCATTTAAATTGCCATTATATTTTTCTGACAAGTCAAATCTATCCATTGATCTAGTTAAGTATAAGTAAGAATTTGCATCAAATCTTTTTACAAAAGAAGATCCTTGGTATTGCAAATAATTCTCTACTTCAAAGCTTCCTTCAAAAATTTGAGATAAAGGATTATTTTTTTTATTTCTTCCAAATTTAATTGATAAGGATTTTTCAGACATATAGGTTATGTGAGCAATCATTCTTGCTGCAGCTAATCCTTTTTCAGGAGATACATCATTTTTAATGTAATTTCCACTATTCCAATTAAGGTCATTTTGAATTGCTTGCCTTCCTACTTCATGCAATGCAATGTTTTGTGCTGTGTGTCTATAAGAAGTAGCTATTGGTATAGCTAAATTTACTCTCTCTGGAAAGGTTATCCCCCATTCTAGGACCTGCATTCCTCCCATGGAGCCTCCTACTACACAAAATAGTTTTTCTATACCTAAATAATCAATTAATTCCTTTTGCAGATTAACCATATCTTTAATACTAATTTCAGGAAAGTCTAAACCGTAAAAACTATTGATTTCCGAGTTAATGCTTTTTGGTCCAGTTGTTCCCATACAGCCTCCTAAAACATTACAGCTAATTATATAATAAGAATTAGTATCAAAAACTTTCCTTTTTCCTATTAAATCATTCCACCATCCTTTTTTATTGGTAATAGGGTTCGTTCCTGAAGCATACTGATCTCCTGTTAAAGCATGACATACTAATATAGCATTTGATTTTTTTTTATTAAGTTTTCCATATGTTTTGTATGCTATATTAAGAGAATTTAAAAATTTACCATTTTCAAGTTTAAATTTTTTATTTAATATAAAATTAGGAGTATGCTTAAAATTATATATATTTTTAGATTGTATTTTATTAGATGTCATTATGCTTATATATTTATAATAATATATTCTAAAATTTTAATTTAATACAATAATTTATAAATAAAAATAAAAAAGAGAAATGAATAAGATTAAACAATTTAGGAAAAAAATAGATATTATAGATTCTGATATTTTGAAATTATTGAATAAACGTACAGAGCTAGCCTATAAAATAGGAATAGAAAAAAAATCATCAAACATTTTTAGACCTGAAAGACAAGCTTATATTTTAAGAAATTTATTTCATCTAAGAAATAACAAAATAACCCCGGATATAATATTTAGCTATTGGAGAGCTATATTTCTAGCTCAAACCAAGTTACAAGGCAATATAAAAATAATAACTAGTAAAAGTATAAGTAAACCACAGTATAATGATATTCTTAATTTCTTTACTCACGAAGTAAAAATTCAAGGTTATAATAATATTAATCAGGCTTTAAAAATTTTATTAAAAAATAAAAATAGTTTATTAATATTACCATATCCTAAAAATAAAGCAGAAAAAGATTGGTGGACAGATTTTGATTTCTCAGCTGCTAAAATAATAGCATCTTTGCCATTTATTATGAAAAAATCAACGAAACCAAGATTGATCATTCTCTCTAAATATGCGCCAGTGCTTGATGATAGTAGTGTAATGCTTTACAAGTCAAATAAATTAATAAAGAATGAAAGTTTGAAAATAGAAGCAAAAGCAAAGGATGCATATTTATATAAATCTAAGAATATCATTAATGCAAATAATTTATCCTTTATAGGAGCTTATCCTGAAAACTATGAAATTAAATAATAAAGTTAATAAGATTGCTTTTATAGGTATGGGGTTAATTAACTCTTCTCTAGTTAGAGATTTAAAAGTTAATAACTTTTATAATAATTCAGTGGCATACTCTAGAAGAAATAGTACTTTAAAAAAAATAAAAAACTTACAATTAGTAGATACTATTGAAAGTGATCCCAGAAAAGCTGTTCAAGATGCTGATCTAATTATTATAGGGATACCAGTAGCAGCTTATGAAAGTATATTCAATACAATAAAAGATTTTATCAAGCCAGGGGCGATATTAACTGACGTAGGTTCGGTTAAAAAGGAAATAATAAAAAGAATATCAAAAAAAATTCCTAAGAGTATAAATTTTATTCCAGGACATCCTATAGCAGGAACAGAAAAATCCGGCCCAGAATCAGGATTTGTTGGCTTATTTAAAGGTGGTTGGTGTATTTTAACTCCTGACAAGAAAGCTAATAGTTCTAGTATTAAACTAGTAAAAAATATGTGGAAATCGGTAGGAATGAAAGTTGACATTATGGATCCTAATCACCACGACTTGGTGTTAGCAATTACATCGCATATTCCTCATATAGTAGCCTATTCGATAGTAGGAACTGTAGCTAATTTAGAGGCTTCTGTTAAAAAAGAAGTTATAAAATATGCAGCTAGTGGTTTCAGAGATTTTACAAGAATTGCTGCTTCTGATCCAATAATGTGGCGTGATATTGTATTACTTAATAAAAAATCTATATTAAAAATGTTAGAATATTTCAAGAAAGATTTAGGTAAATTAGAACAAGCAATTAAAAATAATAATGATAGTTTTTTATTAAAACTATTTTCAAAGACTAGAAAAATAAGAAAAGATATAATTAAGTAATATTTTTATTTTAGTCCATTAATGATTTTAGTACTACTGAATTTTTTCAATAGTTTTATAGTTTCTATTCTACCATTCCAACTTCTTACATCTTTTGCTCCAACTATTTCACTTTTTTTATAATCACTCCCTTTAGTAAGTAAATCGGGCTTGAGAGTTCTAATTATTTTTATTGGTGTGTCTTCATTAAATATCACTACATGGTCACAAATTATAAGTGATGCTAATATTTTTGCCCTAACCATCTCATTGTTAATTGGTCTATTAGTTCCTTTAATTTTTTTTACCGATTTATCGCTGTTAATAGCTATAATTAATTTATCGCATAACTTTTTTGTTTCCTCTAAGTATTTAATGTGTCCATAATGTAAGATATCAAAGCATCCATTTGTAAACCCTACAGTTAAATTATTTTTTTTATAGTCTTCTACTAGTGTTTTTAAATCCTTAATATTTATAATTTTATTTATATTGTCCTTAAATAATTCATTTTTTTTTATTACACTTGTTCCTATTTTACCAACTACAGATCCAGCTGCTTTATTAGCTAAATTAAGGGATTCTTTTATATCAATATTATTTGCAAAACATATGGATATAATTGCTAGAACTGTATCTCCAGCACCTGATACATCAAAAACTTCAATTTTTTTTGTTGAGGAATGTATAGAATTTTTATGATTAATATAACTTAGGCCTTTTTCTCCTCTGGTAATTAAAACATTTTTTATTTTATATTTTTTCATAATAATTTTTCCACATTTTTCTGCTTCTTTATCTGTGTCACAATTTAGGTTTGTAACTTGCGAGGTTTCCAAGAGGTTTGGAGTAATTAATGTACTATTTTTGTATGCATCAAAGTTTTTATTTTTAGGATCTATTATGATAGGAGTTTTTTTTTGGTTAGAAATTTTAATAAGAGAATTTAGAAGTTTTGTACTAAATATTCCTTTGTTATAATCTGATAAAACTACTATGTCATGTTTTGTAATTTCTTTTTTAAAAAATTTTAATATAAAACTGTAAGCTTGTTTATCTATTTCATTTTTATTTTCTTCATCTACTCTAATCAATTGTTGTCCGTTGACAAGATATCTAGTTTTAGAAGTAGATTTTTTTTTTTCAATAAAAATATGTTTATTACTTTTCTTATTTTTTTTAAGATTTTTTTTTATTTCATCCCCAATAGCATCTGAGCCAATTACGGTTATTAAAGTAGTAAATACTCCTAAAGAAACTAAATTATTAAATACATTTCCTGCTCCTCCTAAAACCTCTTTTTTTTTTTCAGAAAGAAATACTGGTACAGGAGCTTCAGGAGAAACTCTATTTACTTTACCAAAAACATACCTGTCTAGCATTATGTCTCCTATAAGAAGAACTTTCGTTTTATTACAAGATGTTTTAAATTGTTTGTAGAGCATATTTACTTGATTTTTTCCTTTTTTGCTTTTGCTATTGCAATAGCTTCACTTAATGACGACTGCTTGCATAAGGATAATAAAACTGGATCTCTTGGAGATATATTTTGCATGTTCCAGTGCTCTCTATTTTTAATTGCATTAATGGTATTTTTAGTTGTACCAACTAGCTTGATGATCTGACTATCTGATAAATCAGGATAATATTTTAATAACCATGATATTGCATCCGGAATAAGTTGTCTTCTGGAGGCAGGTGTAAAACTTTTTTTCTTTTTTTTACTGTTTGAACTTAATGGAATTTCATTTTTTATAATATTTAGGCTCAATGAACTATCTTTTTCACATTTATCAATGTCATCTTGTGTTAATTCTCCCGATAGAATAGGATTTTTACCTTGAATACCTACAGCTACTTCTCCATCTGCTATTCCTTGTACTTCAAGAATATGTAATTCGCAGAATTTAGCTATTTGTTGAAATGTTAAACCCGTATTATCAATTAACCAAACTGCAGTTGATTTTGGCATTAATGGACCACTCATTTTTTCTCCTTTATATTAATTAGTAAGTACAATTTTACCTATATGTTTACTACTTTCCATAAGTTTATGAGCTTTATTTGCATTTTTTAACTCAAAAGTTTTATAAATAATAGGTTTTATAGTTTTTTTACTTAGTTCTGTCCAGAAACTTTTAAAAACATTTCTAGCAATTCTTGACTTTTCCTTATTTGATCTTGGTCTTAGAGTTGAACCTGTTATATTTAATCTTTTAATTATTATATCTTTTAAATCAAAATCAGTTTTGCTGCCAGTTAAAAATGCTATTAAAACTAATCTTCCTTTATCATTTAGCAAAGAAAGATTTTTTTTAAAATAGTTTTTCCCCACCATATCCAATATTATATCTATACCTTTAAAAGATTT
>NZFJ01000041.1 GCA_002690625.1 Rickettsiales bacterium | reverse complement strand
TAAAATTTGATATAGTTGTAGTTGGATCAGGTTTATCTGGTTGCACTACTTGTTTAGCGTTAACTAAGGCTGGCTATAATATTGCTTTGGTAGACCCTATAATTTTTGAAAAAATTAAATTTTCTAACTTTGATTCTAGAACTACAGCTTTATCTAGCAAAGGCAAGTTATTTTACGAAAAAATTAAAGTATGGAATAAAATTTCTAAGTATTGTTGTCCAATAAAAAATATTTTAGTTAAAAATGAAAATTCTAATAATAATGTTTATTTCAATAAAAATAAGCATAACAAAATATCTGCACCTTTAGGCTACATGATTGAGAATAAAGATCTATCAAGACAACTAATTAAATTAGTGAAAGCAGAAAAAAAAATAAAAAAATTTAATACAAAAATTATTAGTTTTGATAGAAGTCCAGATAGTGTTCTCGTAAAACTAGAAAATGGAAAAAATATTCTATGCAAATTGCTTATTGGGGCAGATGGAAAAAATTCTTTGGTAAGAAAGTTAGCAGGTATTAAATATATTAAAAAGGATTACAATCAAAAAGCCTTTATATTTAATATAAAGCATAAAAACAACCATAACTATATTGCTGTTGAAAACTTTCTAGAAGAAGGGCCTATTGCTACCCTTCCTATTAAAAGAAAAAATTGTAACCTTTTTTCCTCAGTAGTCTGGTCCTGTAATCATCCCTTTTATTTAAAAATAATGCAAAAGAATCAAGCAGAGTTAGTCACTTTATTGAATTATCATTTTGCTGACTTATATGGCAGAGTTAGTATTGCCTCAAAAATAAAAAACTGGGACTTATCTTTAATAAATGCAAAACGTTATACTGATCATAGACTGCTATTGTTAGGAGATGCTGCTCACTCAATTCATCCTCTTGCTGGGCAAGGGTTTAACCTTACGCTTAGAGGAATTGAAAAGATATATAATAAATGTTCTATATATTATAATGAAAATGAAGATGTAGGTTCTTATAAGTTTTTAAGTTATTATAGCAATACACATTACCTTGATGCAAAAGCGATAATATTTGCAACAGATAAGCTAAACTTTCTTTTTTCAAACTCAAATTTTTTTCTTAAACGAATTAGAAACACAGGTATAAATATATTTAATAAAAATAAGTATATTAAAAATATTTTTAAAAACTATGCATCAAATGGTACTTTTTCCATTAGGTAATTAAATTTTTCTAGCCTCTTCAGGAAGCAATACAGGAATACCATATTTAATAGGATATGCTAATTTTGCTTTTCTACTAATTAATTCATTATTTTTTTTGTCGTACTTTAGCTTTTCTTTAGTTATTGGACACACAATAATATTTAGTAATTTTTCATCTATTTTCATTTTACTAATTTAAAGTTTCCTGACCATTTTCATCTTCATTTGATAAGTTCATTTTTAATAAGGAAATTAATACTTCTACTCTATCTTTTTCTGTCATTGCCTCTAAAATAGCTTGCTTTTCATTAGGTTTAAAAGAACATATCTGAGGTACAGCAGATATAATTTGTTCATTTGGAATTTTTGTAATTTCGCTAAAATCTACATTCATATTGTTATTATTAAAATATATTTTCAGCTGATTTAATAAACCATCCATATTAACATTTTCATAATTAATATTTAAATCTTTTTGATATATTTGCCAATCAGGCCTTATGTTTCTATATCCATCAATACTATTCAGTTCCTCTAAAACTTTAAACCTTATTACACCTTTTAACTCTATCAAATATCTGTTATCTGAGGTCTCAGAAAAGGCAATTATTTTCGCAGCACACCCTACGGGATAAACATTTTTTTTATTTGTGTCTCCACGTGGCTGTATCATACCTATTATTCTGTGACTTCCTAATACACTTTCAACCATAGAAATATATCTAGGCTCAAAAATATTTAGTGGTAATGTACCTTTAGGTAATACGATAGCTCCAGGTAAAGGAAATATCGGTAATATTTTCGGTAATAGCCTTATATTATTATCAATCATTTAAATATTAAATTAGATAATTTTAATCTACCCTCCGCAGTTATTTTATTATTATTACCTAAAAGAGAAAACAGTTCTAATAATTCCTTTTTTGCTTCACCCTGATTCCAATTTTTATTTTTATCAATAATAAAAAGCAAATAGTTAACTGCCTCTTCATAACGCTTTTCAGTAATTAAACATCTCGCTAATTCAAATCTAATCTCTAAATCATCTTCATTTTCTTTTAATTTTTCCTCTAATATAGCTATATTTTGTGGCTCAATTCCTTTTAAATATGTTTTAGATTTAATTAAATCTTTTATCTCGTCACTATTTCTTATATCGTCTTCTAGTTGATCTAATAGCTCATCTAATTCATCAAACTTATCTAAATTGAGATAACATTTTCCTAATCCAGCTAAAGCTTTTATCATCTCTTTTTTAGGTAAAGAAGCTCCCAAAAGAGACGAAAAAACATCTAAAGCGCTTTGATACTCCTTATTTTCTAACTTTGTTTCTGCTTCATCAATTAAATTATTTATATTCTGAATATCTTCAGAAGAGTGTTCTCCAATATCGACTAATTCTTTAAAAAAGTTTAAAATTTCATCGTTGCTTTTTAAACCTGTAAAACCATTTACCGGTTTTCCATCGAAAAAAGCTAAAACTGTAGGAACCGACTGAATTCTTAACTGCTGTGCTAGTGCTTGATTCTCATCAATATTTATCTTTACTAAATTTATTTTACCCGCTGCTGATCTTATTGCACTTTCTAGTAAAGGAGTTAATTGTTTACAGGGATTGCACCATGGTGCCCAAAAATCAACTACAACTGGCTTAGTCTTTGATTCCTGAATAACTCTGTTTATAAAATTATTGCTATCTACATCTTCAATATTAAAATTACCTTGTTCACTCATAATTAGTAATTTTTACTAATTGAGTTATTAAAAATTTTTTCACAATACGGGCTCTCTGTTTTCTTAGTATTAGAGATCTTAAAATAGACTAAAGGATGTTTACTAAAATACTCATTTTTATTTGAATTAGTATTTTCAGTTCCATCACAACTTATAATTTTTGTTACATTATTTGCCATTGTTAATCTTATAGTATATTTTAGTATTTAATTTATTAATTTCAACGATTATAATTTAATTATAATTAATAAATTAATTGTTGCGGGTGTAGCTCAGGGGTAGAGCACAACCTTGCCAAGGTTGGGGTCGAGGGTTCGAATCCCTTCACCCGCTCCAGATTGGTGAAAGTGAAATATTTTTTCAAAAAAAACATATTTAAACTAATAATTCTATTTGTATTATTCTTAATTGTATCTTCTTGCGCAAAAAATACTTACCATGCAACTACTAAATTTGGCGATTTAGAAAAAAAAGAAGCAATAAACCAAAAAAAATTTTTAATCAAAGAAATGTCTAAAGCCTCCCTTATACTTCACAAAATAAGTTGGCCTATATTAGTAAATAATAAAAATAAATGCAAAGCGTCTAAATCTTTTTCTTTTGGATTTCTATTTGCTGATATTTTAGATTTACCAGTTGAAGATCATTTTTTATATTTAAATCTATACAATAACTCAATAGATAAAAAAAAATTTAAAGAATATAATACTAAAAGTTTTCCCATAGTACTATCTGTTGCAAAAAATAGCCCAGCTGAAAAATCAGGACTTAAAGCCAATGATATTATATTAAGTATAAATGAAAAAAATACAAAAAGTTTTAGAAAAAAATTAGATCTCATAATTAAAAAAACTCCAAATTTATATTTTAAGATTCTGAGAGAAGGAGAGGTCCAGGATATTAAATTAGTAGGTAAAAGAACTTGTATTTATAATGTTCAACCTATACCTTCTGGTGCACCAAATGCTTACGCTGATGGTGATAAAGTATTCATTACAATGGCTGCAATTAAACTGGCTAACACTTATGATGAACTAGCATTTTTGATAGGCCACGAAATTGCTCATAATATTTTACATTTTGAATCTTTTAATACGACCGAAGCATATACGTTTGCGATAAATTACACTGATAAACCTAAAATAAGAAATATTAAAAATCTATTTGTTTGGTCTGATGAAAAAAGAGAAATAGAAGCAGACATTGAAGGGGTTAAGTTAGCTTTTTATGGAGGGTATTCATTAAAAAATGTAAATGATTATTGGAGAAGGTTATCTGTTTTTAATCCATCTTTAATAAATAAATCAAAGAGCATTTACATGAGTAACGCTTTTAGAGCTTCATTAATAAATGAGACATTAAAAGAATTAAAAAAAATAGAAAATGGTAAAAAATAGAAAAGCTATATATTATTATTTATTTGATTGGGCTAACTCTCCTTTTTCTACAATAATAATAACTTTTATTTTTTCTAGTTACTTTGTAAATGCTATAGCAAAATCTGAAATTGAAGGAACTGCTTTGTGGGGATGGACTATTTCACTATCAGCACTGTTTGTAGCAATATTAGGTCCAATTATAGGAGTAATAGCAGATAAAAAAAGAAATTTTTCTAAATATATGATAACAGTTTTTACTATTCTGATATCAGTTAGTTGTTGTTTATTATGGTTCTCTCAACCTGTGACGAATTTTTTAGTTTTTACTATATTAATTATTTTTGTTTCCAATACACTTTTTGAATTAAGTCAAATCTTCTATAATTCACAATTACCTTATTTTAAAAATAATATAAAAATGGGACAATTTTCAGGTAAGGCATGGGCTGTAGGTTATTTAGGTGGTATTTTTTGTTTGTTAATAATATTATTTCTTTTTGTTCTACCAGAAGAGAATTTCTTAAATTTAGATAAAAATAACTTTGAACACATTCGTATTTGTGGCCCTATAGTAGGTATATGGTATCTTTTTTTTAGTATACCTTTCCTTTATAAATATAAAAAAGCCGAAATAAATTATACTCAAAATAATAAAATTTCTACGCTAATTATGGAAACCTTAAAAAATAAAAATACGTTTAATTTTTTATTTGCTAGAATGCTATACACTGATGGTCTAATAACTTTGTTTAGTTTTGGCGGTATTTACGCCTCAGGTACATTTAATTTTTCTTTTAATGAAATTATCTACTTTGGTATAGCGTTAAATATAACTGCTGCTGTTGGGGCATACTTTTTTGGCTTTCTAGAGGATAAATTGGGGATAAAAAAGGTTATCATCATTTCTTTACTTTGTTTGATAATTGTAAGTATCTTAATTTTATTAATTGAAAGCAAACTTTATTTCTGGTTTTTAGGAATTACTCTAGGTTTATTTATAGGCTCAATACAATCAAGTAGCAGAACAGCATTAATTAAGTTATCAAAAGAGACTAATTTAAATAGAATGTTTGGTTTTTATGCATTATCTGGAAAAGCCACCAACTTTCTAGGACCTCTTTTAGTAGCTTCTTTTACCACATTTTTTGAGAGTCAAAGAGCAGGAATGTCATCAATATTAATTTTTTTAATATTAGGTTTATTATTTATCTTAAGGACTAGGTTTTGAAATTATTAAATACTAGTGAACAAAAGTTCTTAAGTTAGTAAATATCATAGACATTTTTTTTTTATTAACTTCATCTATTACTAACTTATCCTTAACAGAACCACCTGGCTGAATAATACTTTTAACTCCTTCTTTAGAAGCTATTGAGATACTATCTGAGAATGGGAAAAAAGCATCAGATGCCATTACTGAGCCATTTAAGATATTTTTTTTATTAAGTAATTCGGATCTTTTAGATTTAATTATAGCAAAGTTTACTGAATCTACTCTACTAGTATTCCCAGAACCTATCCCCAGAGTCACTTTATTTTTTGCTAAAACTATTGCATTTGATCTAACATGCTTAACTACTTTATTTGCAAATAGAAGATCATCAAGCTCTCTATCATTTGGCTTTTTTTCAGATACTATTTTTAAATTTTTTTTACTTACTATAGAAGCGTCTCCATCTTGAATTAAAAATACTCCTGGCATAGTAATAATTTGTTTAGGTTTATTTTTATGAAGGTTTTTCATTTTTTTAACTTTAACAATACGTAAATTTGATTTTTCTTTAAATAGTTTTAATGCTCCTTTACTAAAACCTGGAGCGGCTATCACCTCTAGGAAAATTTTAGATAATTGCAAAGCTAGTTTCGTATCTACTATCCTATTAAAAGCTACAACACCTCCAAAAGCACTGAGTTTGTCACTATTAAGTGCTTTTTTCCAAGCCTGTAAAATATCTTTAGATTCACAGACTCCACATGGTATTGCATGTTTTATTATTACAGATGTTGGATCTGTAAATTCATTTATTAAACCTAAAGCAGCTCTTAAATCATTTAAATTGTTAAAAGATAAATCTTTACCATTAAGTTTTTCATAAAAATTTTCTTCTTTATTGTTATTTACTTTATATATAGCTGCTTTCTGATGTGGGTTTTCCCCATAACGCAAATCTTCTATCTTTTCCCCGAACAAGAAAAAAGTATCTTTTCTTTTGTCACCTAAATGAGTTTCAAACCAATTATAAATTTCTTTATCATAGTGCATTGTTCTATTAAATGCTTTTACTGCTAAATATTTTCTAAGCTCTAAAGTTATACCATTATATTTTTCTATATCATAAATTATTTTTTTATAATCATAAATATCCACTACTACGGCTGTAGATTGATAATTTTTTGCTGCTGCTCGTATAAGAGAAGGGCCTCCTACATCTATATTTTCGATGCAAGTTTCTATTGAATTATTCTTTTTAATAACTTCCTCAAATGGATAAAGGTTTACTACAAGTAATTGAATCTTTTCTATATTTAATTTTTTTATTTGTTTTTTATGTAAATCATCATTCATATTTGCCAATATTCCACCAAAAATATTAGGGTGTAATGTTTTAACTCTTCCGCTCAGTATTTCTGGAAAATTTGTAATTTTCTCTATTTTTTTAGTTTTTAATTTATCCTGTTTTAACTTTTTATAAGTATTTCCAGTAGTTATAATTTCTACATTGTTATCTAATAGTTTCTTTGCAAGCCTAGAAATATTTTTTTTATCAGATACGGATATTAAACTTCTTTTTATAGTTAATAATTTTTTCATTTTTCTAATTGGTTAATTTTAATAATTCAGACTTAATTTTATTATTACTGTAATCACAAATTTTTTGCAACTTTTCTAAAGTTTTGTTTATTTGAACTTCGTTAAAAACATTACTCTTAACTAAGAAAAAACCTTTCTCTCCTATATCTAATTTTTTTTCTTCTTTAGAATATAATAGTTCATGAAGCTTTTCTCCTTTTGTCAGTCCAGTATATTTAATTGTAATTTCCTTATTAAGGGTCAACCCAGCTAATTTAATCATTTGTTTTGCTAATATGTCAATTTTAATAGAAGCTCCCATATTAAGAACACTTATACTGCCTCTTGAACTTACTGTAGAATTAAATTGCTCTAGTGTAGCATTTAAAACCAATAAAACCGCTTCTTCTATTGTCATAAAAAACCTGGTTACCTCTTTATGTGTAACAGTAATAGGTCCGCCTTCTTTTATTTGTTTTTTAAATAATGGTACTACAGAGCCCTGAGAACCCAATACATTTCCAAACCTTACAGTAATAAACCTAGTATTATATTTAGAAAACCTGTCTTTAGATTGAATAACTGATTCTGCAATTTTTTTTGTAGCTCCCATAATACTGGATGGCTCAACAGCCTTATCTGTAGAAATCAAAATAAAACATTTTGATTTATATTTTTCTGCCAAAGCAGCTAAATCATAAGTTGCTAAAATATTAGTTCTAATTGCTTCTGTAGCATTTTCTTCACATATAGAAACATGTTTCATAGCTGCTGCATGATAAATTATTTGGGGATTATAGTTATAAAATATTTTTTCTATATCTTCAGAATCTCTAACATTAATACAAATAATCTGAATGTCTTTTTTCTTTAAAAAACTATTTAATTTTTGATATAAATTATATACAGCATTTTCATTAACATCTATTAATACTAATTTTTTTATGTTAAAAGAAGCTATCTTAACAGCTAATTCACTTCCTATACTTCCTCCTGCACCTGTAACAAGAACAACCTGGTCATTTAAAAAATTTTTAATATTGCTGTGATTTAACTTATTCTGTCTTCGTCCTAATAGATCTTCTAAACTAATATCTCTTATCTGCATCTGTAAATGGTTCTCTTCTAATAACTCATTAGGTAAAGGTGCTCTTCCAACAGTCATGCCTTTTTTATCAGCTAATTTCATAATGTTAGACATATCAGAGCCCTTAATATTATTTGATATAATAATTATTTTCTGTAGTATTTTATCTTGTTCATGTATCTTTTCTATTATTGATCTTATTTCACTAATACTACCTAGAACTGGCTTACCTCTTATCATAAGTTCCTTATTTTTTTTATTAGTTTCATACACTATTCCTAGAACTTTATATACAGTATTTTTAAGTTCTGTGGCTCTAATAAATGCATCTACATTATCTTCAGAACCTATTAATAAAACAGGTATCCTTTCTAAAGTAAGAGAATTAAAGAATGAAAGCTTTTCAAAAATAGTCCTATATATGACTCTGCTTGCTAATGTAAGAAAAATTAAAATAAAAAAATTTAATATTGTTACTAACCTAGGAATATTATCTAGTCTATTAAAAATAAATATAATTAAAAAAACAAATATATTTGCAATCAGACACGCTTTCACTAGAGGCCATAAATCAGAGATAGAAAAATATCTCCAAGACCTTTTATAAATTCCCAATGAAAAAAATATTAAAGGTATTACCGTACTTGATATAATGATTTCTATATTTATTAAATCTAAATAATTTAACCTTATAAACTTTGCCACTGTAATAGATAGTCCACCTAAAACAAAGTCTATTAATAAAACTATATAAATTTTTATATTATTAAAATTTTTCATATAGATTTATTTTTTTCAGAAAAGAGTTTTAAAAAGATTAAACACCAAAATAATCCGATAAATAAAAAGCAAATATTATTTTTATATATTAATGCGGAAAAAGAAAGAAAAAATAAACCAACATTTATTAATAAAATAAAATAACTTACTCTCGTATGGCTCAATCCATTTTTTAAAGCTTGTTGATAATAATGTTGGCTGTGTGCTTGCCAAAATTTTTTTCCTTTAAATATTCTTTTAGTTAAAGTAATGGAGGTATCTAAAATATAGTACATTGGCAAAGTTAATGCTGAAACCCAATAGCCTTTTAAAGCTAAATCAGATAATAAAATAATTATTAAAAACCCTAATGGAACACTACCGGCATCACCCAAAAAAATGCTAGCAGGATTCCAATTATGATAACAAAATATAACCATTGGTAAAAATATAGATACTGCCAAAATGTTTAATTCTTTAGCTATGAAATAATTAAAGAAAATTAGACTAATACTTATTGATAAAACTTGGATAGAAGTTATTCCATTAATACCATCCATAAAATTAAATGCGTTTAAAAACCAAGCTAGAAATATTGTAATTGTAATCAGTATTAATAAATAAATATATTTATAATTTTTTGCTAATTTAAGAATCTCTTCACTTAAATTGGCAGCTACAAAAATAGATATAGCAGAAATATGAAAAAAAAGCCTAATTAAAGAGTTTATATTTTTAATATCATCTAAAAAAGATATAAAGAATAGGATAAAAATGCTGAGCATAATATCTTTTTTCCAATCATAACCAAACTGAACAGATATTAATATTATGAGTGGAATTAATATTACTCCTCCTCCCAGCGCAACTGGCTCTTTGTGGTTCGACCTTTTATTAGGTTTATCTACAAAATTTATTTTATAAAAAAATTTTTTAATTAAGAAAAAGGCTACGAATGCGAAAAAAATTGAATAAAAGGCCTTTATAAAGCTTATTTCTTCTAAAAAGAAATTATAAAAATCTTGCATAATATTTTTTATATAAGTTATATTATCGTCTTAACATATTATAATTGAAAATACTTTAACTTTAATGAGATAAAATGGTAAAAATAGTAGCTAGTCATTATTTACTTGGTGATAAAAAAGAAAGTTTAAAAAACTTATGCGATCTCAACCCTAGTTGGGATTACGATAGATTATTATTGAAAACAGGTATTAGAAATAGACATGTATTAGGGCCAAATCAATCTCCTGAAAAATTGAGTATAGAAGCAGGTAAAAAATGTATTAGTTCTTTAAAAAATGATAAAATTGATGGCATAATTTATGTATCTCAATCACCTAGTCAACCTCTGCCTACTAGAGCCTGCTTGCTACAAACAGAATTAAATCTAAAAAAAGATTGCTTAGCATTTGATATTAATCAAGGCTGTTCTGGATTTGTGTATGCTTTATCGTTAGCAACCTCTTTAATAAAAAATAATGCGGCAAATAGTATTATTATTATTTGTGCTGATCACTATTCTAAATACATACCTTTGAATGACAGAACTTCAAGACCAATATTTAGTGATGCAGCAGCTGCGGTAGTTTTAGAGAAATCAAAAGATAATGATATTGGTCCTTTTGTTTTTAAAACTGATGGATCTGGTGGAAAATTTTTGACAGTAAAACCTATAAATAATAAAGCGAATTTATATATGGATGGTCCTGCAGTTCTGAAGTTTAGTCTTAATTTAGTCCCAGAAGTTACGCATGAATTATTAAGAAGGTCTTCTTTAAAAATAGAAGATATTGATTATTTTATATTCCACCAAGCTAGCGCTGTAGTATTAAATAAATTGAAAAAAAAGCTGCAGATAAGTGACTCAAAGTGGGTTAATGAAATTGAAAATATAGGTAATACAGTTTCTGCAACAATTCCTATAGCAATAAAT
>NZFJ01000040.1 GCA_002690625.1 Rickettsiales bacterium | reverse complement strand
TCCAGTTTTAAAATCAATAATAAGTTTTTCACCTAACATAATATTTGTTTGTCTTTTTAAGACAACGTTTCCTTTAATTATAACTTTATCTTCTTTAATATCGTATGTTGCTTCCTTTCCTGAAGCTTCTTCGTCATCTTTATAAAATTTTACATCTCCAATCGCATATAATTTGCTAATTTTCTGAGAATTTGAAGTACTATCTAATATAGCAGTTATTTTTTTTGCAGTTATTACAGCAGCACCTCTAATAGCTTTAGCATTTCCTATGGCTATCGCTTTACCTTGTTCTTTGTCCCATTCCATAGCGTCTGCAGTAATTTCAATCGGATTTTTATTTTCACTGAACAAAAGTTGATAGAAAGAAAAATATATTAGTAGTAGAAGTATTTTTTTCATAAGCATTTAATTAATAAGTAATGTCGGTTTATTATTGAATAAAAATTTATGATTTATAGTATCGAAAGAGAAGCTACCAGACTCAATCATTCCCCAACTTCCATACATCTTAACACCATTATCCCCATTTCCAATACCTGATATTACATTGAAACTTAAATTTGAGGTTTCTAGAATAGTTCCATTATCATAATACATTTCAACTTTTTTTCCAGTAGATAGTATTTTATTTTCAATATTATAGGATGCATGTTTAGTATTTAATATAAGCCATCCTCCATTTTTTAAGGCAATATCAGCTTCCACTGAATATAATAACATTATATTTTTTTTTATATTATTTTTAATAGCAGACTCTGCTGTGATCATGTAAGGTCTATTTTTTTTGTCATTACCAATAAGTTTGGCATTTTCAATTTTCAATGAATTTTTATTATTTAGATACTTATCCTCATAAAATTGTTCCTCAAATAAAAACTTATTAGTATTTGAAGATGATATATATATTGTTGCTAAAATAATTAAAAAAAAAAGAAATATTCCACAATATTTTATAATTATATAGTATTTTCTTTGTTTTATTTTTTTATTTCTAGGAGCATAGTTACTTAAGAACATTACTTTTCAAACCTCATACAATCATGTAAGTGTATAATTCCAACTGGTTTCATAGTTGTTTTGCTCTTGATTACAAATAAAGATGTAATTTTAAATCGTTGTATAGTTTTTAAAGCATCCGATACATAATTATTTTCTAAAATTACTTTAGGCTTTTTACTCATAATATCTTTAGCTTTTTTTTCTAGTAGACCAGCTTTCATATGTCTTCTTAAATCTCCATCAGTAATAATACCACATATTTTACTATTTTTGTTTGTAATTCCAATACACCCAAAGTTTTTTTGAGAAATTTTTATTATTACTTCTTTCATGTTCGTATTTTCATGAGCCAGAGGAATATTATTATTTGTATGCATAATATCAGCAACTTTTAAAAACTTAGAACCTATATTACCCCCAGGATGAAACTCTCCAAAATTAGTTTTTGTAAATTTTTTAGCTTCAGATAAAGTTAATGCTATAGCATCTCCTAAAGCTAGCATCATTGTTGTAGAAGTAGTGGGAGCTATTTGGTTATTACCAACTTCATCTAGTTTAGGTATAAATATTTTATATTCAGATATTTTAGATAGCTTACTATCTGGTTGAGCGGTAATAAGAACAGAAGAAATTTTTTTTTTATTTGAATAATTAATTAAATCTAAAAGTTCTTCTGATTTTCCGGAGTTCGATAAAATTATAATAATATCTTTTTTTCTTAATAAACCAATATCACCGTGACTAGCTTCGCTAGGATGAATAAAAAATGCAGGAGACCCAGTAGAAGTCATTGTCGAGGCTATTTTTCTAGCTATATGTCCCGATTTACCAATACCAGAAAGAAAAATATTTCCTTTAATATTCTTTAAAACTTTCAAGACTTTAGTTAAGTTATTATCAATGTGTTTTGATAAAAGCATCAGAGCTTCAGCTTCTTTTCTGATAATATTTTTTGATCTATTTAAGAGCATATTAAGAGTGTGCAAATATATCTGTACTTTCCCATCCTGATAAGTCTAGTTTTACTCTAGTCGGTAAAAATTTAAGTATAGATAGAAATAAGTCATATCTTTTTTCACTCTTTAAAATAGAATCTAGCTCATATTTAATGTTATGAAGGTGTAACACGTCATTAGCTGCGTACTTTATTTGATTTTTTGAAAGGGTGTTCGCACCCCAATAACTACTTTGCTGCTGTTTTGAGATTTCAATACCTAAAAGTTCTTTACATAATTCTCTAAGTCCATGCTTATCAGTATATGTTCTTGCTAACTTTGAAGCTATTTTAGTACAATAGACATTTGAAGGTAGAATTCCTAAATATTTCTTAATTAGAGCTAAATCAAATCGTGCATAATGAAAAATTTTTAAAACTTTTTTATTTTTTAGAAGTAATTTTAAATTTTTAGCTTTATATCCAAAATTCCCACCTAATTGGACTAGGTGTGTATTAGAATCTCCTGTACATAGTTGGACTAGACATAGCCTGTCTCTATTATTATTTAACCCCATAGCCTCTGTATCTATAGCAACGGATTCATTAAAGTTTAAATTTTCTGGTATGTCTCCTTGATAAAGATAATTCATAATTTATTCGTATACAGATTAAAGTATTTTTATGTTTAATTATTTAAAAAAATATTTTAACATTATCAGACTCAAAAATATATAAATTATTATGAATGATAAAGAAATAGTCAGTGTTATTGGAGGTAGTGGTTTTATTGGTAGATATCTAGTTGATAGACTACTTGATTTAGGTTACTACGTTAAAGTAATTTCCAGAGAGACAGGTTCAAAAAAATTATTTTTTCCATCTTCAAAATTAGGACAGTATAGTTTAGTCAATTGTAATGTAATTGATTTTGAAATATTAAATAAAGTTATTAAAGATTCTACAATCGTTATTAATCTAGTAGGAGTTTTAGTATCAAATAAAAAAAATAGTTTTGAAGATGCTCATGTTAAAGGAGCAAGAAATTTAGTTAAAGCATGTTTAAAGAATAATGTAGAAAAATTAATTCATATTTCTGCTTTAGGCATAAGTAATAAAAATAATTCTGAATATTCTAAAACTAAAATAGAAGCCGAAAAATATATTAAGTCATTTGGCAGCTCTGTGATAATTAGACCTTCTGTTGTTTGTGGAGAAGAAGATAATTTCATAAATTTTTTTGCTAAACAAGTAAAGTTATCCCCAATAATTCCTTTAATAGGATCAGGAAGTACGAAATTTCAGCCAATTTTCATAGCAGATTTAGTTGAAATTATAATTTTAAGTTTAAAGGTAAAACTAAAAAAGAATTTAATATTAGATGTTGGAGGACCAGATGTACTTAGTTTTAAAGATATATTAGACTTTATATCTAAAGAACTAGAAGTAAAAAGATTATATTTAGATGTTTCTTTTGGTTCAGCTTCAAAATTAGCTTACTTACTAGAGAAGTTAACTACGAAGATTTTAACTGTAGATCAAGTAAAAATGCTAAAGTTTGATAGTGTTATAAATAGTAAAAGTTCTTTTAAAAAATATTTAAATCATGAACCAAACTCTTTTTATATTTTTGCTAAAAATATTTTAAAAAAATATAAATTAAAGGGAGGGCATTTATCTTAAACATACAGATAAGCTAATAAAAAAACTCCTAAACAAATTCTATAAATTGAAAAAACTCTGAAGGAGAATTTATTAACCCATGCTAAAAAAAAATTAATAGTAACTAAGGCACTTCCGAAAGAAAATAGAATAATTAGAAAAAATTTCATTATATACATATTATAATTCAAAATAATCTCTAAAAACCCGTAACTACAGGCAATAATTAAAACGGGAATACCACATAAGAGAGAAAAGTTTATACTAAAGCTTCTGTTCATACCTAAAAATCTCATAGCGGTTATTATAGTTCCTGATCTACTCATACCAGGAATAATTGCTAAAACTTGAAATATGCCTACTAACAAAGACTTTTGAATTGTCATTTTATTTTTATTATCTTTACTAAAAAAGTTATCTGCTATTTCCAGTAGTATACCCCCAAATATAGATGCTAAAGCAATAATTAAAAGATTTGTTTTAAAATCAATTTTAAAAAAAAGCACAACTATTGCGCCAACAGTAATTACTGGGATGCTGGCTATTAATGCTAAAATTAATATATTATTTTTTAAACTAAGTTTATTATTTTTTTCCTTAAAATTAATTTCAGAAAAAACTTTTCTTTGGTGAAACATAACAGCTAATAAAGTACCTAGATGAGCGCCCAATGCAAATAACAATAAGCTTTCTTTCCAGTTAAAAAAACCTTGGGCTAAATAAAGATGTGCTGAGCTTGAGACGGGTAAGAATTCTGTTATACCTTGAATCAGTGAATAAATTATGATTTTAAAATTTTCCATTTTTAAATTTTTAATTATAATATATTGAGAATTAATTTTTTTCGACTAAATTTTAACTATGTATAAACTTTATTATATGCCTTTATGTTCTTTAAGCAGAGCGGCTCAAATTATTTTAAAAGAAAAGAAGTTAAAATTTGAGGCTATAAATGAGCCAATATGGAAAAGACGTATTGATTTTCTTAAAATTAATCCTGAAGGTGACCTTCCAGTAATAATTGATGATAATAAAAATATAATAATAGGATATATTTCATTGGCATATTATCTTGATGAAAATTCGATAGGAGTTAACTTAATTGGTAAAACACCTAAATTAAGATTAGAGGTTAGAAGAATTTGCAAATGGATAAATAATAAATTTTATAGGGAGGTCACGGAAAATATCTTAGAAGAGAGAGTTTTTAAAAACCTAAAAGGATTAGGACAACCGTCAACAGAACATTTAAAAGCAGGAAGGATCAACTTAATTAATCATGAGAATTATTTTGAATGGATTTTAAAAGATAGAACTTTTATAGCGGGAGAAGAGTTTACGTTAGCTGATATTGCATATTCTTCATTCTTATCTAGTCTCGACTATTTAGGAGAAATAAAATGGGAAAGAATTACAAATACTAAAAGATGGTATGCAAAGATAAAAAGTAGACCAACATTTAGAGATATTTTAAAAGAAAAGATATATGCAATTCCACCCTCAAAAACTTATCAAAATCTTGACTTTTAAATGTTTACTAAAGAACTTATAAAAAAAGTTAAGAAAATATCTTACGAAGCAGGCTTTGATGATTTTGGTATAACTGATCTAGAAAATTTTGAATTTTATTCATTAAAACTAGAAGAATTTATCAAAAAAAAATATCATGGAGAAATGACTTGGATGAAGGAGAAGAAACTATTTAGAAAAAACCCAAAAAATCTGTGGCTTGAAGCTCGTAGTGCGATAGTTTTAGGTATAAATTATGGTACAAAAAAAAATCCAATAGTAGAGCTTAAAGAAAAAAAGAAAGCGTATATTTCTATTTATTCTAGAAGAAAAGACTACCACAAAGTAATTAAATCTAAACTGAAGTCAGTAGCAAGGTCTTTACAAAAAATTACTAAAAGCAAAGTAAAAGTATTTGTAGATACTGCACCTTTAATGGAGAAACCATTAGGACAGAATGCAGGAATAGGCTGGTGTGGAAAACATACTAACCTAGTGTCAAAAAAATTTGGCTCTTGGCTTTTTTTAGGTGTGATACTTACAGATATAATATATGTAAATAAAAACTCTGTAATAAATCATTGTGGTACTTGTGAAAAATGTAAAAAAATTTGCCCAACTAATGCTATTACTAGATCATTTGTTTTAGATGCAAGAAAATGTATATCTTATTTAACTATTGAACACAAAAGCCATATTGAAAAAAAATTTAGAAAACAAATTGGTAATAGAATATTTGGTTGTGATGATTGTTTAGCAGTTTGTCCATGGAATAAATTTGCAAAAAAACATGAAGATATTAAATTAAAATTTATAGAAAAACTTAATATGCCTAACCTAAATAAATTATTAAAATTTACAGAAGAAGATTATAAAATATATTTTGTAGGTACTCCTATTCGTAGAATAGGTTATGTTAGATTTATGCGTAATGTGCTGATAGCAGTATCAAACTCAAACGATAAAAGTATGGTAGAAGAAGTTAAAAATCATTTAGAAAGTGAACATGAGCTTATCAAAGCTATGGCAATATGGGCATTATTTTGTCTAGATAAAAAAAAATTCAAACTTGAAAAGATAAAAAGATATGCTTTGGAGAGAAGAATAGTATTTAAAAAAGAATGGTCAGTAGGAGATAAGCTTTATGATAATATGTAGCCTAGGGTATGGTTATTTAGCTAGTTTTTTATTTAAACAACTATCTTCTTATGGTGTCATGTGCTACGGCGTTTCCGATAAAATAGAAAATGTTACTGACATGATAAATTTTAAAATATTTCTTAGAAAAGATTCAAAATACGTACTTAATTGTACAACACATTTATTAATAACAGCCCCTCCTGATAAGTATGGTTGTCCAATATTTAACTCTTATTCGGATGTAATTACAGATACTAATATACGATCTATTCTATATACATCTACTACAGGGGTTTATGGGAATCACAATGGTGAATGGGTAAATGAAGAATCAACATTAAAAGCAACAAACTCTATAGATAAAAACAGAATAAAAGCAGAAGAGCAGTGGAAAAATTTTTCTATCAAAAATAATATAAAATATAATATACTTAGATTGTCTTCTATTTACGGACCAAACAGGCTTAATAATTTTAAAAACGATAAAAATATTATAGCAGTCAAAAAAAATTTTTTTTTTTCTAGAATACATGTTTATGATGCTGCTCGAATAATTACTAATATTATCTTTGGCGGTTTTAATAATGAAATCTGGAATTTAACTGATAATAAGCCAAGCACTAGAGAAGATTATTTAATGGAGATAATTAGGCTTAGAAATATAAGAAAATATGAAATAATAAATTATAATGAATACAAAAAAAAATTATCGAAAACTGCAAAAAAATTTTGGGAAAACAATAAAAAAGTTTCTAATAATAAAATAACAGCTAAACTTAAATATAGATTTTTATTTCCTGATTTTAAATCAGGACTAAAAAACCTTAAGAAATATCTTTAATCAAAGACGTAAGAGTTCTTTCCAATAAC
Source organism: Rickettsiales bacterium (assembly GCA_002690625.1). Next base: position 12,977 of record NZFJ01000040.1, on the reverse strand, counting down.
AGTAAATCTTTTTTATTAGACATTCTATGATCACTTTCTTTAGAAATATATAATTTAGATTCTTTAGAATTAATTTTTTTTAATATTTTTAATTGTGTATTTAAACTTACATCTTTATCTTCTAGCCCATAAAGTAATATTATTGTTGTATTACTTATTATTTCCTTTTTTAAAACATAATTTTTTTTTGCATCTAAAATAAAATTTTTTTTAAACACATAATTGTTATTGCCATATTTATTAGGAATAGAAATATAATTATTTAAATAATATTTTTTTTTTTGATTAGGGTTTAATTTTAATAATAAGTCTTCAGTGAAGTCAGGAGCACAGGCAATTCCTATAAAACCTTTAATTTTATTTTTTAATTTATTTATTATTAATAATGCTAGCCAGCCACCCATAGAAGAACCTATTATTATTAAGGGATAACTAATCTTTTCTTTTATTAAAGTAATACTTTGTTCTAACCAGTTGCTTATAGTTTCATTTTCAATTTTACCTTCAGACTTCCCATGTCCTGAGTAATCAAATCTTAAAAATTCAAAACCTAATTTCTTACTTAATTTATTTAAAAACTTAGCCTTAGTTCCTTGCATATCAGAATTATACCCGCATAAGAAAAGTACTGAGACTCTAGGGCCTTCATTGTTTCTTTTTCTTAGTATATATTTAATGTTTAAATTATTTATTAAAATATTATTTTTTATTTTCATTTTTTATATTTATAAATACAATCTAATATGATTAAAAATAACAGTCACATAAAAATGCCAGTTTTACAAGTTCTACCACATCTTAATTCAGGGGGATTAGTATCAGGAGCTATAGAAGTTGCTACTGCACTTAAAAAAAATAATCTTGATAGCGTAGTTTTTTCAAGTGGAGGGTTTAGAGAAAATGAAATATTAAAATCCGGTACTATTTTAGAGAGAGGTCCTGCGGCGAGTAAAAATATTTTTACAATATTATCAAATAAAAAAAAAATAATTAAATTAGTAAACAAATATAATATTAAAATTATACATGCTAGATCAAGAGCTCCAGCATGGTCTTCATATTTAGCAGCAAAAGAACTTAATATACCATTTGTGACTACTTTTCACGGAACATATGGATTAGAAAACTTTTTAAAAAAAAAATATAATAATATCATGTTAAAGGCCGATGCTATTATAGCTATTTCTCAATTTATAAAAAAACACATATCAGATAATTATGGAGTTAAAGATAAAATACATGTAATACCTAGGGGTGTTAATACTAATATATTTTCACCAACATCAGTAACGACAGCAAGAATAGTTGCAATGGCAAAAAAAAGTAAAACATTAGATGATGAAAAGGTGATTTTAATGCCAGCTAGGTTAACAGAGTGGAAAGGTCATAAACTTGCAATTACGGCTTTAAAGTCGATAAAAAATAAAAAAGTGAAACTTTTAATAGTTGGTGATGTACAGAATAGGAATAAATACAAAAATGAACTTATTAACTTAGCTAAAAATTTAAAAGTTCAAAGCAAATTAGTTTTTCTTGACCATTTACGAGATATGCCTGCATTATATATGATTTCAGATGTTGTATTATCTTGTTCTACTAAGCCAGAAGCTTTTGGGAGAACTGTATTAGAAGCTCAAGCAATGGGAAGACCAGTAGTAGCTTTTAATCACGGGGGTTCAGTGGAATTAATACAAGATAATGAAAATGGTATTCTAACAGAAGTAGGAAATACAAACGAACTATCTATTAGCTTAGATAGAGTATTAGACCTTACTTATAATAAAAGAAATATAATATCTAAATTGAGTATTAGGAATGTAAAGAAAAAATATTTAACTGATATGATGACTAATAAAACTCTGAATGTGTATAAAGAACTAATTAAAAAAAAATAATATTGTGAAAAATATATTAATTATCAAACATGGTGCACTAGGAGATGTTGTATTGTCTATGAATGCGATATTTAGTATATATCATCATTTTAATAAAACAAATATTACAGTCTTAACTGATTCAAAATATGCTGAAATATTTAAGAAAATTCCTTTTATTAAAAATATTAAAATAGATAATAGACCAAGTTATTTTTTTTTCTTAGATCATTTTAAGCTTATATATTGGTTTTATAATAACAAATTTGATTGGGTTTTTGATCTACAAACTTCAAAGAGAACAAATATTTACTTTTTTATTTTTTCATTATTTAAAAAATTTAATTGGAGTGGTATAGCAAAAAAATGTTCTCATCCACATTTGGCTAACAATAGAAAAAAGCTACACACTATAGATAGACAAAAGGAACAACTAAAGTTAGCAGGTATAAATAAATTCGTACAGCCTAATTGGAGTTTTTTAAATTTAAATTTTAGTAAATTTAAAAAAAATAAACCTTATGCCATTATAGTACCCGGAGGATCTAAGCATAGATTAAATAAAAGATGGAACTTTGCTTACTTTTTAGAAATTATTAAATTTTTAGATAATTTAGATTTAAAAATTTTTTTAATAGGCGGTAAAGATGAAAATACTATACTACGGGATTCAAAAATAAATTATGACTCAGTAATTAATTTAATAGGAAAAACTAGTTTAAATGAAATAGCCGCTCTGGCTAAAGGAGCTCAAGTAATTTTAGGTAATGATACGGGACCAATGCATTTACTTGTTGTAAATAGTTCTAAAAAAGCTTTAAAAATAGTTTTATTCGGCTCAGGTTCTAATCCAAACCTATGTTCTCCCAGAGGGGAAAATGTGTTAATTGTAAAAAAAAATAATATAAATGATATAAAGCCTAATTTTATTAAAAAAATAATTAATAAAAAAAATTATAGTAAAAAATAATTATTTTAGTTATAAGTTGTATGTTAATAAATTTGAAAAGGAGGTTATGTCATAGTAAGAGAAAATTATGCATCAAACACGGGCCCACGTGTAAATAAAGAGATTTTTATAGATCCAGTCAGACTCATAGATAACAATGGTAAAATGGTAGGTGTAGTAAAACTTCATAAGGCTTTAGAAATAGCTGAAAGCGTAGGATTAGACTTAGTTGAGGTATCACCTAACGCTAAACCGCCTGTTTGTAAAATTCTAGATCACGGTAAGTTTAAGTTTGAAGCACAAAAAAAAGCTGCAAAAGCAAAAAAAAAGCAAAAAGTTATTGATATTAAAGAAATAAAGTTTCGACCAAATATTGATACAAACGATTTCAATATTAAAATTAAAAGCGTAATAAAATTTTTAGATGCTGGAGATAAAGTAAAAATAACTCTAAGATATAGAGGAAGAGAAATGGCACATAGAGATCTAGGAATTAAAATTTTAAATAATATAAAAGAAGAAACACAATATAAAGCAAAAGTAGAACTAGAACCTAAATTAGAGGGCAGACAGGCTATTATGATTCTTGCACCAGAAGACAAATCAAGTAAAGAAAAGAATAATGTAAATAAAACTTGATTTGATTAATAAATTCAATATATTGTACGTTTACGAGAAATACTATGCCAAAAATCAAAAATAAAAGTGGAGCAAAAAAGAGATTTTCTTTTACAGGTAGTGGAAAGATTAAAATGAACCAAGCTGGTAAAAGACATGGTATGATTAAAAGAACAAATAAATTTATCAGAAATGCTAGAGGCACTACAATTTTAGCTAAATCTGATGAAAAAATTATAAAAAGAAATTTTTTAAGAAGCTAAAGTAGGGTTTAATATGGCTAGAGTAAAAAGAGGGGGAACTAAACACGCTAGACACAAAAAGATACTAGCGGCTGCTAAGGGTGCAAGAGGAAGACAAAAAAATACTTTTAGAGTAGCAATTCAAAGAGTGGAAAAAAATAGACAGTATGCCTACAGAGATAGAAGAAATAAAAAGAGAGACTTTAGAAAGCTTTGGATTTTGAGAATAAATGCTTCGTGTAGAAGCTTAAATATTAAATATTCAGATTTTATCTATTTATTGGGTAAAAAAAATATAGAAATGGATAGAAAAGTACTTGCACACATTGCTTTTCACGAACCAGAAACCTTCAAATCCATAGTTAATCAAGTAAGAAAGTAATTACACTATCTGGAGAATAAAATAAAAGAAATTCTCAATAAAAGCCAGGTTTTAAAAGATCTCATTTCTCAAGATTTAGAGAAAGTTTCAAGTATAGAAAAACTTGATCTTCTAAAAGTCAAATACATGGGAAAAAAAGGCTTAATTACCCTTTTAATAAAACAAATTAGTTCTCTTAAAAGCAATGAAAAAGCGTTAGCTGGTAAAACTTTGAATGTTATTAAAAAAGACATAGTAAAATTAATTGAAGAAAAAAAAAATAAAATATATCGAGATGATTTAAATAAAAAATTAAAAAATGAAAAAATAGATATATTTATGCCTGGAAGACCTCTTAAGAAAGGGGGGATTCATCCTATTTCTAAGACTACAGATGAAATTATAAGTATAATGGGATCTATGGGATTTAATGTAGAAGAGGGTCCTCATATAGAAAATGAGTTTAATAATTTTACGGCTTTAAATATTCCTGAGGATCACCCCGCTAGACAAGATCACGATACTTTTTATTTGAAAAAAACACAAAGTGAGAGAAAACTTCTAAGAACACATACATCTCCAGTTCAAATTAGGGTTATGAAAAGAGATGATCCTCCAATAAGAATAATAGCACCCGGGAGTACTTATAGATGTGATGATGATGCTACTCATTCTCCAATGTTTCATCAAATAGAAGGTTTAGTTATTGAAGAATATGTAACTATGTCAAACTTAAAATGGGTAATTAAAAAATTATTAACAGATTTTTTTGAAATAAAGAATATTCCAATGAGGTTTAGACCATCATATTTTCCATTTACGGAACCCTCTGCTGAGGTTGACATAGGATGTTCTATAATAGATGGAAAATTAACTGTAGGATCAGAAGAAAATTGGTTAGAAGTTATGGGTTGTGGAATGGTAAACCCTAAAGTTTTAGAAAATTGTAAAGTGTATAATACTAAAATTAATGGTTTTGCTTTTGGTTTAGGTGTTGAAAGGTTTGCAATGTTAAAGTATGGCATTGCTGATTTAAGAATGTTTTATGAGAATGACTTAAGGTGGTTAAATTATTATAACTTTAGCTCTACAGGTTTTCCCAATATATTAAGAGGCCTGTGATGAAATTAACTTACTCATGGTTAAAAGAGCATATAGATTTAAGTATGAGTCCAAAAGAAGTATCTAATGAACTTACTAGTTTGGGGTTAGAAGTAGAAAAAGTAGAAGAATTAAACTCTGATCTGAATAATTTCTATATTTGTCAAATAGTTAATTCATATAAGCATCCTAATGCAGACAGATTAAAAATATGTGAGATTACTACAGGAAATAATATTTTTAAGGTAGTTTGTGGAGCTCATAATGCTTTAAAAGGACTTAAAACTATATTTGCACCAAATGGTACATTTATACCAGGACTAAAAATAAAAATAGAAAAAAGAAACATACGAGGGATAGAAGGTGATGGAATGCTTTGCTCTGAAGAGGAGTTGGGCTTATCAGAAAATAAAGCAGGGATTATAGAAATAAATAATAAATATAAAATAGGTAAAAAACTTAGTGAATATTTTAAAAAAGATTATTTATTTCATATAGCACTGACGCCTAATAGAGGCGATTGTGCTTCTGTTAGAGGAATAGCTCGTGATTTGAGCGCAAAACTAAATATCAAACTAAAAGAAAAAAAAAGAAAAAAAAATAAAGGCAGTTTTAAATCTGCGGTTAATTGGAATTTAGAAAATACAGAAGATTGCTCTTTGATATATGGAAGGCATTTTAAAATAAAAAAAAATAAAGAAAGTCCTGAATGGTTAAGGAATAGATTACTGTCTATTGGTTTAAACCCTATTTCTGCTTTAGTAGATATAACTAACTATATTTTATTTGATTTAGGAAGACCTCTACATGTATTTGATATTAAAAAAATAAAAGGAAATTTAAAAGTTTTAAAACTAGAAAAAGAAGAAAACTTTAGGGGACTAGATAAAAAAGACTATCTTTTAAAGAAAGATGATTTAGTAATAAGAGATAATGAGAAAACTTTAAGTTTAGCCGGTATAATGGGAGGATTAAATAGCTGTGTTGATGAAGATACTACAGATGTTTTTTTAGAAGCAGCTAACTTTAATAAAGGCAGAATAGCAAATACAGGAAGAAGAATAGGGATTTTATCTGATGCAAGGTATAGGTTTGAGAGAGGCATAGATCCTGAAGGTATTTTAGAGGGTTTAGAAATTGCAACAAAACTAATTATTGATATTTGTGAAGGAACCTTTAGTGAGTCTACATTTTCTGGACGTAATAATTCAAGAAGCAATCTTATAAAATATGATATCAATAGCTTTGAAAAAACAGTTGGGTACAAAATAAAAAAAGAAAAACAAATTAAATTTTTATCAAATTTACATTTTAAAATAAAAAAAATAGATAAAAATTTTTTATTTTTATTGTCTCCATCCTGGCGGCATGACATCAATACTGAAAATGATATAATAGAAGAGATACTTAGATTAGATGGATATAGTCAGATTCCTTTAACATCTTTGGCAACAAATTCTATTAAAAGTAAAAATATTGTTATGAAAAGAATAAAAAAAATTGAAATAGATATTAGAGAATGTGCAGCTAAATTAGGTTTTCATGAAACAAAAACATTCTCATTTATTTCAGAAAAGAAAGTTTTTCCTCATAAAATAATTAATCAAGATTTAAAAATAGAAAATCCTATTTCAAGTGAAATGAACATTATGAGAAATTCTTTATTTCCTAATCTATTAGATATTGTGGCAAAAAATACTTCTAAAGGAATAGAGTCCATAGAAATATTTGAAGCAGGGTATGTTTTTAATGGAATAAATATTACAGATCAAAAATCTAAAATAGCACTAGTACTTAGTGGTTTTGAAACAAATAAAACATGGCATTTTAAAAGAAGGTATTATGATTTTTTTGATATCAAAGTTAATACTCTGGCGTTGCTTTCAGAAATAGGAATTAAGAAATATTCTATCTTAAGAAGTGATAATGACTGGTATCATCCAGGTATATCTGCTGATATAAAGTTAAATAATAAAGTTATGGGTAGTTTTGGTGAGTTGCATCCTGCTTTTAAAAAAACATTTAATTTAAGACATCCAACTTATATTGCAGAATTAGACATTGAAATTCTTAATAATGCAATAATTAAAGATGATAAAAAAACAATAAAAATTTCTCCTTATTTACCTTTAAAAAAAGACTTTTCTTTCTTAGTTAATGAAGATACTTCAGTTAAAGATTTAATAGAAATAGTTAAAAAGTCTGACCATAGGGTGGGCAGTATTAATATATTTGATAGATATCAGGAGTCTAATAGTAATGTTGTTTCTATAGGGTTAGAAGTAGAATTTATACAGAAGGATAAAGTTTTTAATTCAGAAGAAATTAATCAGCTAATGAATAAAATAATAGAGAAAGTTAATAAGAAGTTGGGAGCTAAGTTAAGAGATACTTAAAATAATACTTATAGAAGCTACTATAATAAAAGTAGTTCCTAAAAGCAAAAAAATATTAATATTTAAAAAAGAAAATATAAGTTCATTTAATATTTGTTTGTCAGTACTAAATCTATAAAATAAATTTTCAATTAAATTTTGAAAACCAATTAAACTATTAGCATTAATTAAATACCAAACTTTTCCTATTCCGAGTTCTTTTAAATATACACTTATTATTAAAAAAAAACTTCCAATAAGATGAGTGCACAATAATTTTTTTTTAATGAACATTATATATATATTATATATATGTTAAAATTATTTTATATACATAAATGGAGAGGTGGTCGAGTGGTTTAAGGCGCACGCCTGGAACGCGTGTATACGAGCAATCGTATCGAGGGTTCGAATCCCTCTCTCTCCGCCAAAGTGCACTATTTTTTCATTATATCATTTGAGAATTTTTGCATAAACTTATTAAATGAGTCGTTATTAGGTGCTAAATCTATTTTCTGATTAATGATTAATGAACCTCTCTTGGCCTCATAAATTTTCAAATTTAAAAAGTTATTTCCGTCTTCAGTATATATAATGCCATTTATTACAAAAGAAGCATTAGACTCTGTTGCTATAAGCATAACTTCAGGAGGGTTTAAATTTTCTGAACCTTGGGGGGTAGCTACTACAGCAGATTGATTAGATATAAGGTTGCGATCTATTATTGATTTTAATGTTTTAACATTTTCAATACCATAATTATTGGATTGGTTCTGGAATTCCATTACAGCTATTACTGTTTTTCCTTGATTCAAATTAGTTTGATTGCTATCACTATTTTCTGTTGTTCTAAAGTTTTCTAAAACACTTTTAGAGCTTTCGGTATACTGAATATTATCGGAAGATTTATTATTAAAGTAAAAAATCATAGTAACTATACAAATAATTATTACAGCTATAACGATAAGATATTTTTTTGAAAAATTAATGGATATTTTTTTATCTTGATTATTTTTTTGAAACATTAAACTTTCATAAACTTTTATCTTTTGTGTTATATTTTTAAGTTTTTTTTCACCTAGACTTTTAAAAGAAATATCTACTTTATTGTGAACTTCTTGGTAAACTTTTTCTGATATTGTAATTTCCCCTGGTGTAGATATAGATTCAAGTCTTGCAGCAATATTCACATTATCTCCATATAAATTATTATCTTGAATCATTATGTCCCCAAGGTTTATTCCTATTCTAAATTCAATTGTTATACTGTCCTTGATCTGATCTAAATTTTTAGTTACCTCTTTTTGAATTGAGATTGCTGCTTCCATTGCGTCAACAGGGCTTGCAAATTCTGCCATAATAGAATCGCCAGCTGTAGAAAATATCCTACCATGTAAACTACTAATAATTTTATCAGTGATTTTTCTAGTTTCTTTTAATCTAAATAATGTAAGTTTCTCATTTGATGCCATCAATTTGCTATATCCTACTACATCTGCAGCGAAAATAGCTGCCATTTTTCTTGTAGCACCTTTGGATGATGAATTATTTTCATCAATAACAAATATATTTTTATTATTACTTATTTCTGACATAATTTATTGTATAAAATTTATCGTTAATTAAAAGGAATTTATTTTAAAAATGGTAGCTATTATCTTATATCAACCAGAAATTCCTCCTAATACTGGAAATATAATGAGATTATGTTCAAATATTGGCTTTTCTTTACATATAATAAAACCAATTGGTTTTAATTTAGATGAAAAATCTTTAAGGAGAGCTAAGATGGACTATTTTGCAAACCTCACACCTAATTTATATGATAGTTTTGAACAATTTATAACAAAAGAGGAGCCTAGTGAGATATATCCTATTACTAAATTTGGAAGAAAAATTTATACTGAAGTATATTTTAAGGAAAACTCTTACTTACTTTTTGGTTCTGAAACCAGAGGGTTGCCAAAAGAAATCTTGAAAAGATATAGTAAGAATGCTCTAAAAATACCTATGCAGAAAGAAAATAGAAGTTTAAATTTAAGTAACGCAGTAGCAATCGTCAGCTATGAAGCATGGAGGCAATTAAAATTTAGTGGCGCTATTCTATAAGATAATATATAAATATTACTAATAATTTAGGAGTTAAATAATGTTCTTGTTTAAAAAGTTTAAAATAGTTTTACTTGTTTTATCTATAATTTTATCGTCTTGTTCAAATAATGATAACTCATCTAATTCACCTGATGATGATAATAAGGAAAAAAAAGTACGCTGGAAAATGGCAAGCACATTTGCAGGAAACCTGACTCAGTTAGGTTCTTCTGGAGTTAGATTTTCTGAACAAATAGGTAAAATCTCAGGTGGAAATATAAATGTAAAGTTTTTCGACCCTGGAGCATTAGTACCCGCACTAGAGATTTTTGATGCAGTTTCGTCTGGCTCTATAGATGCAGGTTGGTCTACTCCTGGTTATTGGGCAGGAAAAGTTCCAGCACTTCCTTTATTTGCAGCAGTACCTTTTGGTCCCTCTGCACAAGAGTATATTTCATGGATTTACTATGGAGGCGGAAAAGAGTTATTTGAGGAAATATATGCTAAACATAATATAAAAGGAATAATTTGCGGAGTTGTTCCACCTGAAGCATCAGGATGGTTTAGAAAAGAAATTAAATCAGTAGATGATCTTAAAGGAATGAAAATGAGATTTTTTGGACTTGGGGCAAAAGTAATGGAAAAAATTGGTGTCTCAACACAACTAATTGCTGGGGGAGACATTTTCCCAGCTTTAGAATTAGGCACAATTGACGCAACGGAGTTTTCAATGCCGGCTGTAGATTTAGATTTAGGTTTCTATCAAGTTGCTAAGCACTATTATTTTCCTGGATGGCACCAACAGTCTACCCTATTTGAGCTAATGGTAAATATGGATAAATGGAAAAAATTGTCAGAAACTCAAAAAGTACAGATTGAAACTACTTGTGGTGATAATATTAGAAATGGAATTGCTGAAGGAGAAGCTATTCAAATAGAAGCCTTGGAAACTCTGAAAGAAAAGGGAGTTATAATACATAAATGGAGTAATGAAATTTTAAATACTTTAGAGAAAGCTTGGATGGAAGTAGTTGAAGAAGAGAGAATAAAGGACGAAGATTTTAGAAAATCTTGGGATTCTTTAGAGAAATTTAGAAAAAGTTATGTGACATGGAAGTCTTTAGGTTATCTATAAATCTAATTTATGGTTAATCGTAACCTTATCTCACTGATTGGACTTTTGACTGGTATAATAATTCTTATAATTTTCTGTATTATTGAAGAAAAAAATGGTCTTAGTAGACCTGCATGGATAACTGCTGGTGTAGCAATTATGATGACTATTTGGTGGATAACAGAAGCTGTACCAATATATGTTACTGGAGTTTTGCCTTTAATATTATTTCCCCTGTTAGGTGTATTTGATGTAAAAGAAATAGCTAATTCTTATGCACACCCTCTAGTTTTATTATTTTTAGGAGGTTTTATAATCGCTTCAGCTATGGAGGCATCAGGCTTACATAAGAGAATAGCAATAAAAATATTATCATTTTCTGGAACTAGTCCAAGTAAAATAATTGCAGGTTTTATGATAACCACAAGTCTTTTAAGTATGTGGGTAAGCAACACAGCATCTACAATAATGATGTTACCTATAGTAGTTTCAGTAATAACTATTTTTGATAGTCAAAAAGGTGTTCTGAACAAAAATTTTGGTATTCCTTTATTACTGTCTGTGGCTTATGCAGCTTCTATTGGTGGCACAGCGACACTAATTGGTACACCAACAAATATTATGTTGGCAAGTATTTTAAGTGAAAATTATAACTATGAAATAAGCTTTATAGATTGGTTCCTAATTGGATTTCCTATTACTTTTGTCATGATACCATTGGTCTGGTTTTTTATTTGCAAAATTATATTTAAAGTCTCTAATGTGCCATCTAAGGCTTTGAAAGAAACAATAAGTAAATTAAGAAAAGAGATGGGTAAATTAAATTTAAAAGAGAAGTTAGTTGCTATAGTTTTTGCTTTTACTGCTTTTTCATGGATATTCAGAAAGGTTATTAATGATTTTTTTAGTATAAATCTTAATGATACTTCTATAGGACTTCTAGGGGCACTACTCTTATTTATGTTACCTGTTAAAAAAAATGAAAGAGTATGTAATTGGGAAACTGCCAATAAAATACCATGGGGAGTTTTACTATTAGTAGGAGGAGGTATTTCTTTGTCAAAAGCTTTTAACGATTCTGGACTGGTTGATTGGATAGGCTCTTTCTCAATTTATTTTAATGGTTTTAATGTGTATTTTTTAATCATAATATTTGTTTTTTTGATTATTTTTTTAACTGAACTAAATTCAAATACTGCTACTGTAGCAACTTTTACTCCAATATTAATTATATTTGCAATAGGATTAGAAGTTAACCCTCTTTACTTTGTAATACCTACAACAATAGCGGCTAGTTGTGCTTTTATGTTACCAATTGCTACCCCTCCAAATGCAGTTATTTTCGGGAGCGGAAGAGTTCAAATTAGTGATATGATCAGAACAGGTGTGTTATTGAATATGGTATCAATTGTGACAGTATCAATTGTTTCTGTAGTTTTGTTAAATTATATATTAGGTTTCAGTATATTAAGTCTTCCAGATTGGGCAATAAAAAATTAATTAAACCCAATATTTACTTTTTTTATAAACTGTTTTGTAGTATTTAAACTTATAGTATATTCAAACATTACAGATAACACTAAAGTTCCTATTAGGCTGTTTAATAAAAAAGGTAATCCCATAGCATAGCATGAAAAAATTCCTGCTAAATTTTTGGTGTACAAATCTCCAAGTAACCATACGCCAAAATTAGATATGAGAAAAAATACTAAGCAAGAAAAACTTACACCAAGTATTCTGTAATATTTTTTGTTAAAATATTTAGAAAGCAATCCTATAAATAATAAACTGCCCCAAGTAAATAATATTAATTGGTGAGTTCCTATAAAAAGATCACTTATTATAAATGCGGTAATAGCAACAATTATAAATTTAATACCAAATAAAGCAGGAACATAGAATGCTATTGCTATAGTAGAAGTAAAGTTAGGTGGGTGAGGTATTAATCTACTTATAATTATTGATAAAAAACTAACTAAAATAAAGTTTCTTGTACTAGAATTCATAGTATTATTATATCAGATTATTTTTAAAAAATCTAATTTTCAAATTTAAGCCCTATAAATAATGAAAAATCTGGACTTTTATAACCTAGGTTTTCTGATGTACCTCCACCTCTGTTTACAATATTTTTTCTGTTTAATAAGTTTTCAATTTTTATAAAAGCATTAGAATTTTCTTTTATAGAATAGGTAGTGTTTAAGTTTAATGATTTATAAGCAGGCAATTCGTTATATTTAGTGTCCTTAGCT
>NZFJ01000039.1 GCA_002690625.1 Rickettsiales bacterium | reverse complement strand
AAAATGTTAATTTTATTTTTAGGACCTAAGTCCTTTAAAATTTCTAAAAAATCTATTTTTTTTAAAGCAATACAACCTTTTGTTGGTATAAAATTTTTTTTAGCGATATGCATAAATATTGCACTCCCTTTATTTTTAATTATAGGATTAGTATTATAGTTAATAACTAAAACTATATCATAAATATGATCTTTTCTATATAGATATTCAAATGACTTATCTTTAAATTTTAATAATTTATTATAGTAAATACTGTTGGAATAATCAGACCAATACATATCATTTACTATTGGAATTAATTTAATTTTTGTATTAATTTTTTTAATTCTATCAGCTCTATAGAATAATGATCCAAAACTGTATTTGCCGCTGGGGGTACAACCATCACCTTCAACTTTACTATCAGTAATACCATTAATACCTATTGAGCATTTATATATTTTATTTTTGAAAGTTAAGATTGATTCTTTATTAACAGAGATCATAGTTTTAGTTTTAAACAAAGAGGAGTATGATCTGATGGTTTTAAAAAGGACCTAGGTTTTTCATCAACAAATATATCTTCACATTTATCTAAAATAGAAGAAGAGAGATAAAAGTGATCTATTCTCACGCCTATATTATTTTTAAAAGCCATTCCATAGTCCCAATAAGTAAACCCTGGTTTTTCTTGGTGTACACTTCTGTAGCAATCATATAGGCCACTATTTATAATTTTTCTATAAAATGTTCTAGCTTCCTTTTGATATATAGCATCATTTTGTAACAAGAATTCATCAGCTGCATCTAAACTTGAAGGACATATATTAAAATCTCCTCCTAAAATTAAATTTTTTTCATATTTTTTTAATTCTTTTACATGTAAAAAAAAATTTTCTAACCAGTCAATTTTATAATCAAATTTTTCTGAATTTATTGGATTGCCATTAGGAGCGTATATTGAGGCTATTCTAAACCCACTATTTTCTATATTTACCCACCCTTCTAAATATCTTGCTTGATTATTATCCTCTAGGTTAGGTAACGCATAATTAACATCAGATACTGGATACTTAGATAATATTGCTACACCATTATAAGATTTTTGTCCTTTACTTATAAAATTATAATTTAAATCTTCAATTTCGTCTCTTGGTATATCTTCTTCCTTAGCTTTTAACTCCTGTAATAAAACTATGTCGGGATTATTTTTTTTAAGCCATTTTAAAATAATGGGAAGCCTAGCTCTTATAGAATTAACATTCCATGTAGCTAAAAATACTGAGGTCATATAGAGAATGATGCTCCGCAACCACAACTAGATTTAGCTATTGGGTTATTTACTACAAATTGAGAATTAGTTAAACTAGATACCCAGTCTATAGATGAGTCGACTATAAACTTTATAGATACTTTATCAGTTACAAAAATAGTTTTATTATCATTACTTATTATAGTAATATCACTTTCTTTACAAATTTTATTATCAATAGAAAACTTATAAGAAAACCCAGAGCAACCACCACTATCTACTAAAATCCTTACAAATGCCCCAAACTTCTCATCAGCTAAAATTTTTTTCATTTGTAAGATAGCACTTTCTTTTACTTCAGGTATTTTCATATTTTTATTAGAAGTTTTTGTCATATTAAGTATATAATAGTTTTGGTTAAATATTACAATGTTAAATAAAAATTATTCACTTTTTTCCACTAACTTTAAAAATAGCAAAGGTAGGCTTTTTAAGGAAAAAGAAGATATTAATAGATCTATATATCAAAGAGATAGAGACAGGGTAATTCATTCTTCTGCTTTTAGGAGATTAGAACATAAAACTCAAGTTTTTGTTCATCATGAAGGAGATCATTATAGGTCTAGGTTAACTCATAGCCTTGAAGTAAGCCAGATAGCAAGAACTATTGCTAGACTTTTTCATCTGGATGAAGATTTAGCTGAAGTAATTGCCTTAGCTCACGATTTAGGTCATACACCTTTTGGACATGCAGGAGAGGAAGCATTGAATAAATCAATGTTAAAGTATGGAGGATATGATCACAATGCTCAAACTTTAAGAATTATTACTTTACTAGAAAAAAAATATTACGATTTTGATGGCCTAAATTTAACATGGGAAACCCTAGAAGGAATAGTCAAACATAATGGACCTATTATAAAAAAAAATATTCCTTTTGCTATTAGTGATTATATAAATAATGGTATGGATTTAGAAATAGACACTTGGTGCGGTCCAGAAGCACAAGTAGCCTCGCTTGCCGATGACATAGCATACTTTAGTCACGATTTTGAAGATGGCATTAGAGCAAATTTTTTTACTATAGCAGAAATTATAGAATCTTTTAGAATACTTAACAAGCACAAAAAAAAAATTAAAATTAAAATTAAAAATACTGAAAGAAGAAGAATTGTAAACGAAATTAGAAGGTTAATAATATCATGTATGATCGATGACTTAGTAATTGCAACTAAAGAAAATATAAATAAATATAAACCTAGAAATAGTGAAGATATAAGATTATTGAATGCACCTATAATGTCTTTTTCTTTAAATATGAAAGAAAATATGAAAGAAATAAGAAAGTTTTTAACTTTAAAAATGTATAAACATTCAGAAATCAATAGAATGACTAGTAAAGCTAAAAGAATAATTGCTGACCTTTTTCAAATTTATGCAAATGAAGCTGATTGTTTGCCAGAAGATTGGAGAAAAATAGTAGAAGACCCTAAGAAGGATATTACCTCAAGAAACAGAATAATAGCTGATTATATTGCAGGTATGACAGATCGGTTTGCTATAAATGAACACAGAAAACTGTTCGATTTTAATAAAGGTTGGTAAATGAATATCTATAATAAAATAAAGGATATTATAATAGATATTGTTAAGCTTGAGTGTTCAAATATAGACAAAGATATAATAGATTCAATTAGCTGCGAACAACCTAAGAATCAAAAGTTTGGCGATGTATCATCAAATGTTCTAATGATATTAAGAAAGAAAAATAGTATAGATGTTGATGAAATAAAACTTAAATTAATTTCTAAATTAAATAAAAATCCTATTTTTAAAAATATATCATTTTTAAAGCCAGGCTTTCTTAATTTTCATTTAAACGAAGAGTACTGGTATGATTTATTAAATGTTATCTATAATAATATGAATTATGGCCATCAAAATCTAGGCCTAGGTAAAAAAGTTTTAATTGAATTTGTTTCTGCCAATCCTACCGGCCCACTTCATATAGGACATGTTAGAGGAGCAATTTTTGGAGATGTTTTAGCTAATGTTTTAGAAAAAAATGGCTATAATGTTACTAGAGAATATTATGTAAATGATTTAGGTAATCAGATAGATAAATTACTTGGTACTGTAAAATTACACATAGAAAACTTTAAAAAAAATAGAAAAAAATCTTTGAATCCAGAAATGTATCAAGGAGAATATCTTAAAGAGATAGCAAAAGAGATTATAGACGATTCTAAAGATTATAGATCAGATGATCTTCTTAAAAAAACTATAGTAAAAAAAGTTCTTAATTTAATTAAATTAGATTTAAAAAGCTTAGGTATAAAATTTAATACTTTTATATCGGAAAGAGAGATTCATGATAAGGGAATTCTTGAGGTTATACTAACAATATTAAAAAATAATAATGAATTATACAATGGAGTTTTAGATAAACCAAAAGGAAAAGAAATAGAGTATTGGACTCCAAAAGAACAACTTCTTTTCAAATCCTCAAATTATGGTGATATCAATGATAGAGCAATTAAGAAAAATAATGGTTCATGGACCTATTTTGCTTCCGATATAGCATATCATCATGATAAAATTTTGAGAGGATATGATGAATTAATAAATATATGGGGGGCTGATCATGCAGGATATATAAAAAGAGTTGATTCTGCAATAAAAGCATTAAGGCATAAAAATGTAAAGTTTACAGTAAAACTTTGCCAAATAGTTAGCCTATTAGAGAATAATAAGAGCATTAAAATGTCTAAAAGAACAGGTAACTATATACTGGTTAAAGATATAATAAATAAAATAGGTAGTGATGTTATCAGATTTTTTATGTTAACCAGAAAGAATGATGCTCATCTAGACTTTGATTTGAGTAAAGCATTAAAGCAATCAAAAGAAAATCCAATTTTCTATATTCAGTATGCAGTAGCGCGTATAAATTCCTTAAACAACCTAATAAAAGAAAAAACTATAGTATTTAAAAGTTTTGATAAAATTATTTTTAATAGGTTCAATATAGAGGAGTTAAATATTATTAAAAATTTATCATTATGGCCTAAAGTAATTGAAACATCTGTTATATATAAAGAACCACATAGATTAGTTTATTATTTAATTGAACTCTCAGCTGTTTTACATAATTATTGGAGTATGGGTAAGACAAATAATAGTTATAAAATAATTAATACTGATGACTTAGAACTTATGCAAGCTCGTACTATTTTAATAAATTGTGTAGGTTCTGTATTAAGAAATGGCTTAGAAACTATTTCTATTAAACCAATGGAAAAAATGTGAAATCATATAAGAAAAACTATAGAATTTGGATTTTATTATTTAGTGTAGCAAATATAATGCTTTTTTTGTTGGCTATAGATGCTCACGAATGGGTTTATAAAAAGAATGAAGAAATCAGTAAAATTGAAATTATTACTCCTGAAAAAGAATTTAATAAAATAGAAGCACCCAAAGATAAAAACTTCCCTAATGATGAAAGTCCATTGTGGAATGCTTTTAAGAATAATAAAAGTAATTCAAGCTATTCAAATAATAATAAGGAAATAAGTAAAGAAAAGAAAATAGATACAAAGTTAGACAAGGAAAAGAAGAAAAAATTTATAGATCATTCAATTAATAATAATAAAAATGAAAAAATTGGAACTGTAATAAAATCAGAAAAAGAAAAAATAGATATTACTGAACAAACTAATATAATAAGTAATAATAATTCAATAAATAAATTAGTAGATGAAAAAAAGATTAACATTAAAAAAAATGATGAAGAAAAACAAATAAGCAATAATGAAAGTATTGATAAATCGAAGCCTATAAATAATATAAAAGAAAAAATATACTTATATGTACAAATAGCGTCTTTATCTGATGATAAAGCTGTATTAGAAGAATGGAAAAGGTTTAAAAGAAAATTTCCTAATATTTTTGTAAATAAAGAATTTATAAAAAAAAAAGTAACATTAAATGATCAGAGAGTTTTTTATAGATTATTTGTAGGACCTTTTGATGTTAAAAACGATGCTAAAATTTTTTGTGAAAGTATTGATTTTTTAAAAACTTGTATAATAAAAAAATTTAATAAATGAAATATAAAAGAGTAATAATAGGAATTAAAAGTTTTACCCTAAACAAGGAAGAAGTAGATTTGCTAAAACTTTATAAACCTCTGGGAGTAATTCTTTTTAGCAGAAATATTTCAAATAAAAAACAAACTACACAACTAATTAAAGATATTAAGACTTTTTTAGGAAAAAAGTGTTTGATACTAATTGATCAAGAAGGAGGAAGAGTTTCTAGACTTAAAATAAATGAATGGCCGCAATTCCCATCTGCTCAATATTTTGGAAAACTAGCAAAAGAATCTATTAATATGGCTAAATTATTAGTTTATAAAAATTATAAACTTATTGGATTACACTTATTTGAATTAGGTGTTAATTTTAATTGTGCGCCTGTATTAGATTTAAACTTTAAGGGGGCTAATAAAGTAATAGGGGATAGGTCTTTTTCTAATGATCCTTATGTAGTTAGTGAATTATCTAAACAGGCATGTAAAGGATTAATAGCTGCAGGTATTATACCTATTATAAAGCATATTCCTGGACATGGAAGATCTAAACATGACAGTCATAAAGAGCTTCCTGTTATAAAAAATAATAAAGAATCACTTAAAAAAGATTTTTATCCTTTTGAAAAACTGAACCATATGCCTGCTGCAATGATAGCGCACATTAAATATACCTCTTTAGATAAACATGTATGCGCAACATATTCAAAAAAAATAATAAGTGAATATATAAAAGGCCAAATAGGATTTAAAGGTATACTATTTTCTGATGATTTATGTATGAAGGCATTAAAAGGCTCTTATGCGAGCAGGGCTAGAAATGCTATTATGGCTGGCTGCGATATATTATTACATTGTGATCCTAAGTTATCAAATATTTATAAGTCAATTACAGCAGCAGGTTTTTTGTCAAATAAAACTAAAAAAGATTTAGATAAAGTAAGAAGTATTTCAAATAGAAATTTTAATTAAAATAGTATATATAGTTATATTATGTAAAGGAGGTACTACAAGTTGTATCAAATTAATGAAAGTGATTTTGATGATGTTATTAATAAAAAAGATAATGTAGATAATGTATTAAATATAGATATTGACGGGTTTAATGGACCGCTTGACTTGTTGTTATCTTTGGCTCAAACAAAAAAATTAGATATTACTAAAATATCTATATTAGAATTGGTAGATCAATATATTCAGTTTATAAAAAAAGCTAAGGAGTTAGATTTACATATTGCTTCAGATTATTTAGTTATGGCGGCAATATTAGCTTATATTAAGTCTAAACTATTACTACCTAATGATAAGAACAATGATAATCAACAAGCTTTACCCGAAATACTGGAGTTTAATTTAAAAAGATTAAATGCTGTTAGAAAGTGTGCAAATGAACTTAAAGAAAATGATTTATTGAACGAAAAAAGATTTTTAAGAGGGCAGCAATTAGATCAAGCTATAATTTTGGAAACAGAGTATTATTGCAATCCTAAAAACTTAATTATCTGTTTTGCCAATATTTTTAATAGAAAATCATCTAAAAATATAAACTTAGTTACTAATAATTATTATAGCATTGATAATGCTATAGATAGAATTAGAGAGCTATATAAATATTTTGAGGATTGGACAGCACTTAAAAAATTTTATCCAACTTTAAAAAAACCAATTAAATTTAAATATTCTAATAGAATTGCTGTAGCTTCAACTATAGCTGCAAGTTTAGAGTTAGTAAAGAACGGGGAAATAGTATTAAAACAAGATAAAGAGTTTGGTGATATTTTCTTAAAACAAAGAGAGAAAAGTGAGTGATACAAAAGATAAAGATAAAAAAATAATAGAAGCTATAATATTTGCCAGTGAAAGCTCTCTGTCTTTAAAGGATATAAAAAAAAGAGCGTCACATGTAAAGAATATTAATAAAGTCCTAAATGACTTAGAATCTGACTATAAAAATAGAGGTATAATTTTAAAAGAGATAGACAATTGTTGGCATTTTGAAACAGCTTCTGATATTTCTGAATACCTTAAAGAGTATAAAGTGATTAAGAAAAAGCTTTCTAAGGCTGCTATGGAAACTTTATCTATAATAGCATATTTTCAACCAATAACTAAACCAGAAATTGAAGAAATTAGGGGAGTGTCCACGCATTCTGGAATCTTTGAAATCTTATTTAATAATGATTGGATTGTTTCCAAGGGAAGAAGAGAGGTGCCGGGTAGGCCTTTATTGTGGTGCACTACTAAAGATTTTTTAATTTATTTTAATTTAAGTTCAATTAAAGATTTACCTTCTAAAAAAGAATTAGTAGAGCAAGGCCTTTTATCTAAAGGTGATAATTTGAAGATACAAATGAATAACTAATACTAATTGCAAATGTAAATTATTATCATTTACATTCGTACCGCTTTTATTTATTATTACAATAAAAAGAGTAGAAAATTAATAGTAGCAATTCATATTTCTTTAGGCAATTTAGTCCATGGTTAACTGTTTCCATCCTTTTTACCGTCTTAATGGCTATTCCATTTTTTGTAATTTTTTTTAGTTCTATTAAAGTTGATCATAATACATGGAGCCATATCTATACATATTTATTTAGTGATTATATAACTAATTCAATAATACTTTTT
>NZFJ01000038.1 GCA_002690625.1 Rickettsiales bacterium | reverse complement strand
TTTTTTTATTCATTCTTTTTGCTAATAAAATTTGCCCTAGACAATTATTAATTTTGTGTGCCCCAGTGTGGTTCAATTCATCTCTTTTAAAATATATTTTAGCACCACCTATATAATTAGTTAAATTTTCTGCAAAATATAATGGGCTCGGTCTTCCAATAAAATCTTTAGAAAGATTTGCCAATTCTGATTTAAATTTTTTATCTTTCTTATAGTACAAATATTTTTTTTCTAAATCTAATATAAGAGGCATAAGTGTCTCAGCAACAAACCTTCCTCCGTATTTTCCAAAGTTTCCATTATTATCAGGTTTGTTTTTAAAAGATATTTTTTTCATATTTTAAGAACTATAAAAATTATTTACTGTATTACAAAATTTTTGCATCAGTTTAATTGATTTTACTCCTCTTTTTTTCTCAACTCCCGAAGAAACATCTAATGCTTTTGCCCCAGTTACATTAATTGCATTTACTATATTAGTATAATGCAAACCTCCAGAAAGTATCCAGTTAAATTTTAATTTTTTATTGCTTAAAATGTTCCAATCAAAAGTTTTACCTAAACCTCCGAAACTAACTTCATCCTTATAATCAAAAAGTATCCAATCGACTATCGAACTATATTTTTCAGCTATATTTAAATCTTCAGCATTACTTAACTTTACAGCTTTAATTATATTAACTTTATATTTTTTTTTTATATCTTTACAAAAATTAATAGACTCATTACCGTGCAATTGAAAATCTTTAATACCTAAAGCAATTAAATCTTTGATATATTCTATTTTAGCATCAACAGTAACAGCGACAGGAGTCAATTTAGGTGGTGTTTTAGTTATCAATAATTTTGCTTTATTAATAGATATATATCTAGGCGTATTAGGAACAAAAATCATACCATACCAATTGACTCCATAATTAGCAGCACATAGAACTTCAGAAACTAACTTAAGTCCACATATTTTTATTTTTAAAGTACTATTTATGTTCATTTCTAATTTATTATACTATTGATTATATCATTTGGATTATTAGATCTTATTAAAGGACGTCCCATAACTATATAATCTGCTCCTTTATTAAAAGCTTCTATAGGAGTTAAAACTCTAGATTGATCATTATTACTATTTTTTTCTAATCTTATACCAGGAGTAATAATCTTAAGTTTATTTCCAAATTTAATTTTAATAAACTCAATTTCTAGAGGAGAACAGACTATACCATCTACACTAGCTTCTTTAGCGACTCGAGCATAGCTAGTAACATACTCTTTAATATCATTATTAAGGCTTAATTCAGATAGATCTTCTGCTTTAAGGCTAGTTAAAATAGTAACTCCTAAAGTGATAGGTCTAGGAATATTTACAGAAGATGATGCATGATTTACGGCCTCTACTGCTGCACTGAGCATTTTTTTTCCTCCAGCAACATGTAAAGTTATCATATAAGGCTTAATTTTTTTTACTAATGGATAAATTGACCTGCTCACAGTGTTCGGTATATCATGTAATTTTAAATCTAAAAAAAACTTTAAACCTTTTCTATATTTTTTTAACTTATTAATTCCTTCATAGCCAAAGTTATAAAAAAATTCCATTCCAACTTTGTAAATTATATCGTATTCAATTTTTCCGATAAATTTAGTTGCTTTATCTAAATCATCAAAATCTAATGCACATATTATTTTATTTTCATTATTCAATCTTTTTTCCTTCTAAAGGAATAATAGCAACTAGATATTAAAATACCAAATATTAGTGATAAATAAAAAAGCAAATAGACTGGTATTTTAAGACTATACTGTATAGGCCAAATACTCAAACTGACTATCTCTTTATTTGATAATCCAAAAGATATCAGTAGCAATAATATAAAAAATAAAATAGTTTTTTTAATCAATTTTTAAACTATTTATTAATCTCTTCAAAGAAGTGCTTTGACATTTTAAATTGTAAAATTTGTTTTTCATTTACCATTATTTTTTCACCTGTCTTAGGATTTCTAGCAAATCTTTTTTTTCTGGACTTAGTGAAAAAAACACCAAAGCCTCTAAATTCAACCCTTTCTCCCAACGCTAGTGTATTAGATAATTCTTCTATTATTGTAGAAACTATGTCTTCAGCATCATCTACAGAAAGTTTTTTTTCTTCTGCTAAAAGTTTAATAATTTCAGCTTTGTTCAAAATTACCTCTTAATTTTTCTTAGTTTCTTTCTTTGCTTTTTTTGTACTTTCTTTTTCCTTAGTATTATCTGATTTTGCTTCTAATGCTGCTCCTAAAATATCTCCTAAAGACGCTCCTGAGTCAGTTGATCCATAATCCTTCATAGCTTTTTTCTCATCTGCTAATTCTAGTGCTTTTATAGATAAAAGTAATTTTCTATTTGATTTTTCTATATTGGAAATAATAGCATCAACTTTTTCACCTTTTGCAAATCTATTAGTTTTTTGTTCTTCTTTATCTCTAGACAGTTCTGATTTCTTAATAAAGCCAAATATTTTTTCATCCAGCTTAACATCCAAACCTGCTTCAGTAACATTTTCTATTATACAAGTAACAGCTGTACCTTTTTTAAATTTACCTTTGGTAGCCTCATCAAATGGATCAGAGTCTAATTGCTTAATACCCAGTGCAATCCTTTCTTTTTCGGGGTCAATTTCTATGACTTTACTTTTAACCATACTACCTTTTTTATACTTCTTAATTTCTTCTTCTGGTGTATTTTCCCATGATAGATCATTAAGATGAACTAACCCATCAATTTCTTCATTAATTTTAATAAATAAACCAAATTCAGTAATATTTGTAATTTCTCCCTCATGAATCTTATCAACTTTAAAATCTTTTTTAATATTTTCCCATGGATTATTTGTAACTTGTTTCATACCAAGACTTAATCTTCTTTTCTCTTCGTCGAAGTCTAAAATTACCACTTCAACTTCATTTCCTGAGGTTACTAATTTAAAAGGATTTGTATTTTTTTTATTCCAACTCATTTCAGATACATGAACAAGACCTTCTATTCCTTTATCTATTTCGACAAATGCTCCATAATCAGCAATATTTGTAACTACACCATTATATTTATTCCCTACCTTAAACCTTTCTCCAGCTCCCTTCCATGGGTCTTCTTTTAATTGTTTCATTCCTAAACTAAGTCTTTGTGAGTCTGTATTAAACTTAATTAGCTTTACCTGAACTTTTTGTCCTACACTCAAAACTTCAGAAGGATGACTAATTCTCTTCCATGATATATCTGTCACATGAAGCAATCCATCCATCTCTCCTAGATCAACAAAAGCACCATAATCAGTAATATTTTTAACAGTACCTTCCATTATTTGCCCCTCTTCTAATGTAGAAACCATCTCTTTTTTTGCCTCTGCTCTTCCTTCTTCTAAAACCGACCTACGTGAAACTACTATATTACCTCTTTTTCTATCCATTTTAAGAATATGAAATATCTGATTAGTACCTAATAAATAGGAATTGTCTTTTATTACTTTAACATCTACTTGACTTCCTGGTAAAAAGGCAATTGCATCATTTAAATCTACCGAAAAACCACCTTTGACCCTAGAAAAAATATTTCCCTTAACTTGTTGTTTGTTCTTTAATGCTTTTTCCATCACCGCCCAAGCTGTTTCTCTTTTTGCTCTTTCTCTAGATAAGACAGCATCTCCGTATTTATTTTCTGCATTTTCAAAAAAAACTTCTACCTCATCACCTAATTCTGGTTTTTTATCGGGTGGAGTAAATTCTCTGATAGGAACTCTTCCTTCAGATTTATATCCTATGTCAACGACTACTGAGTCTTTCTCAATTGCTACAACTTGTCCTTTAACTAAACTGCCTACTTTCTTTATTTCTTTACCAAATGATTCCTCTAATAATTCAGCAAAATTCTCATTAGTAACCTTCATTTGATTGGCTTTTTCGGCAGATATCCCTTTGTCCATTCTATCCTACTTTCAGTGTAATTTTTTACTTATTACAAATTAATTTTTTAAAGTAGGTATTTTACTAAAAATAATATTTTTTACAATATTAATCGTCTCTTTTAAATTATCTGTTGTGTTATTAATTTCCACAGCATCTTCGGCTTTTTTAAGAGGAGAAATAGATCTATTTTTATCTCTATTATCTCTTTCCGATAAATCTAGATAAACATCGTCAAAACTAATTTCTTTATTTTCTGCCTTATATTGATCATAACGTCTTTTTGCTCTAACGTTTAAGTCAGAGGTAATGTATATTTTTATATCGGCCTGCGGAGCTATAACAGTTCCACAATCTCTTCCTTCTAATAAGATTCCCTTATATTTTTTTGAAGAATTATTTATTAGATATCTCTGTCTTTCTAAAATAAACTCTCTAACAATTTTCTCTTTGGCTAAAAAAGAGGATAACTTAGAAATTTCTGGCTTATATAAATCTTCTCTATTTTTAATTGAAAAATCAAAATTATTTGTTTTTAAACTTAGAATATATTTCTTGTAATCACTTTTTTGTATTTTATTATTTTTAATCTTTCTGGCTAAAATACGGTAATAGATACCAGTTTCTAAATAATAAAAATTTAACTCTTTAGAAAGTATTTTAGATATTGCACCTTTTCCTGAGGCAGCTGGGCCATCAATAGTAATAATATAATTTTTACTCATTTATGACTATTTTTAAGTTTAAGCTTTTAAAGACTTCAAAGAAATTTGGAAAGCTAGTTATAATTGATTTATTATCTAAAATTTTAATCGGTTTATCAGTAACTAAATTTAATATATTAAAAGCCATTGCTATACGATGGTCATTATTTGAATTTATTATACAACCACCTTTAATTTTTTTTCTTCCTATAATTTCTAAATCTTCATCATTTCCATTTACTTCAACACCACATTTTATTAAACCATTTTTAATAGCCATAAATCTGTCACTTTCTTTATGTTTTAGTTCTCCTAAGTTTTTCATATACATCTTTCCATTACCACATGCTGCTGCAATTGCTAATATAGGAAATTCATCTATTAATGCTGTTACCTGATTTGGTTTAATATTAATATTTTTTAGTTTAGAACTTTCTACTTGGATATCGGAAATAGTATCATTTTTCTTAATAAATTTTATATTCCCTCCCATTTTTTTTAAAATATAAAAAACTTCTATTCTTAATTTATTATTAAAAACATTTTTAATATTAACTTTACTATTTTTAGAAATTAAAACAGCAACTGCAATAAAGACTGCCGAAGATGGATCACCTGGAACATCTATATCAAAATTTTTAAGACAGGAAACTCCATTTATTTTTACAATGTTTCGACCTAATTTTGTTATATTAGACTGAATTTTAACTCCACAATTTTTTAACATAACTTCAGTATTATCTCTGCTTTTATTAGGCTCGTTAACGGTAGTAATTCCTCTTGCCGTTAGTGCTGCTAATAATATAGCTGACTTTACCTGTGCAGATGCTACGGGTACCTTATAAGAAATAGGCATAGTAAAACTTTTTTTTCTAGCGCCAATTACAGTAATAGGAAGTTTTTTATGTTTATTGTAAACAAAACTAGCCCCCATTTTTTTTAATGGCTCTAGAATTCTATCCATTGGCCTTTTACTTAATGAGTTATCTCCATAAAAAGTAGCGATTGCATTTGATCCAGCTACTAATCCTATCAATAATCGTACCCCTGTACCACTATTGCCCATATAAATTGGCTTCCTGGGAGATTTTAAATTTCCTATACCTACTCCTAAAACTTTTACTATATCATTATCTACACTTACTTGTGCTCCTAATGCTTCTATTGCTTTTAGGGTATGAAAAACATCTTCACTGTCTAAAATATTCTTAATTTTTGTAATGCCAATGGATAATAAACCTATTATTAGGGCTCGATGAGATATTGATTTATCTCCTGGTACAACAACTGATCCATTAATTCTACCCTTAACTAGACAAGAGTTATTAAATATATCTAAATTGGTGAAAGGTTTTTTTTTTATTATAAACATTAAAAATTAGTTGCAAATTAATTATTTTAAAAATATTTTTAAATTATAATTTAGTAATTTAACATCCTAATTGAGGAGTGACAATATGGATATAGATGAAAGAGGAAAAAAATATGTTTGTTCAAACTGTAATACTAAGTTTTATGACTTAAATAAAATTGAAGTAAAATGTCCAAAGTGTGGCACATTGCAGGTTACTAAAAAAGAAACCTCTAAAATTAGATTTAGCCCTGATCCATCTGATATTAAAGAAGACAGTAAAAATAGGCAAGACTTAGAAAATTTAGAAGAAAATATCAGTTTTGAAGAAAACGTTGACTTAGATGATGAAGATATTATTGATGTAAAATAAATGCTTTAGGGGCCGTAGCTCAGCTGGGAGAGCGCTTGGATGGCATTCAAGAGGTCAGGGGTTCGATCCCCCTCGGCTCCACCATTTTTTTTTATAAAAGTATCCACTATTGTGTTATAAATTAAATTTATGAAAAACCATTTGTATTTTTTTTCTTTTATATTTTTCCTAGTTCTATTAGTGATAATAGCTTACTCGTGGAAAAATTATACTAACTATCAAACAACTGATAATGCTTATATTAGATCATCAATAACAAATATTTCGTCACGTATTGATGGCTATGTTAGTGAAGTGCCAGGTATTATAAATACAGAAGTTAAAAAAGGTCAGGTGTTAGTCAAATTTGATAAAGCGCCTTTTTTGTCAAAAGTAACTACTTCCAGAGCTGAATTAAAAGCAGCTGAAGCAAAAATTATTGAAATAGATGCTCTAAAATTAAGTGAAAAACTTAAAATAGAAGAACAAAAGTTAAATATTTCTTTAGCAAAATCAAAAATTGATAGTGAAAAATCAAAAAGAGATTCAGAGTTTTCTAATTTAAAAATGCTTGAAAAAGACAAAAACAGATTAAAAAAGTTATTGAAAAGTAATAACGTTACTAAATCTGATTATGATAAAATTTTAGCAAATTATAATTCAAGCTTATATAAAGTAAAACAGTATGATGCAGATATAGAATATGCCCAAACTTCATATAAAGTTATAAAAAAGGAAATAAAAAAATTAAATATAAATTTAAAAAAACTTACAGCAGAAGAATTAAGATATATAGCAAAAAAAGACTCACTTAAGAGTCAACTTGAGAGTAGTTTAATAGATCTTGATTCAACAATTATTAAATCACCAATTAGTGGTATTATAGCAAATAGAATAGTAGAGCCAGGAGTTTTTATGAAAAATGGATGGCCTCTAATGTCAATTGTTCCTGTAGATGATACTTGGGTAATTGCTAATTTTAAAGAAACACAATTAAAAAAAATTCAAGTAGGGCAAGAAGCAGAAATTCTTATTGATGCATATCCTAAGACTAAGATTATAGGGGAGGTGTTATCTCTTTCACCTGCATCAGCGTCCTCCTTTAGTCTGATACCTCCTCAAAATGCTTCAGGAAATTTTGTCAAAGTGGTACAAAGAGTACCTATTAAAATTACTTTTGATACTCCTGAAAAACTTAGAGGAAAAATAGTTCCGGGACTTTCTGTTTACGTAAAAATTATTACTAAATAATTATTTGATTTTATTTTTTAAGCTTTGAATTTCACTATCACATTGAGCCAACCGATAAGATAACTGTTTAGTTATAGATTTGATTACCGGTGGACATTGGTCTAACAAGTCATTAAGAATTTTCTGATCTATAGGTAATACTACAGATGGTTTTAAAACTCTTATGCTTGCAGATCTAGGTTTCTTTAAAATAAGAGACATTTCACCAAATATCTCCATTTCTGAAATCTCAGAAACTTTTTTATCATTAACTTCAATAGCAACTCTGCCATCTAAGAGCAAGTAAGCCTTATCGCCTTTATCTCCTTGTCTAAAAATATATTCATCGGGTAAAAATTTTTGTTTTAATTCTTTTGCCATATTTTTTATTATATGCCTTTTTTTTATACTTTAAAAGACATTCCTTCTCTAGCTACTGTATAATTTTTATTTACTTTTTTACATTGTGATTGAATATTATCCATTTTTTTATCATTATTTTCTGGATCGTGATGATATATAAATAAATTTTTTATTCTACAAAATTCAGCAAGCCTAACGGCCTCTTGCCAAGTAGAGTGACCCCACCCAATATAATTGAGAAAGTTTTTATCATCATATGTGGAATCATAGATTAACACATCGGCATCTTTCAAAAAATCTATTAATTTAAAATTTTTAGTTTTTGGTTCATGCTCGTGATCAGTTATATAACATATTGACTTTCCTTTACTTTCTACTCTGTAGCCAGTTGCCCCGTCAGGATGATTCAAATTCGTAGTTTTTACTTTGATATCTTTTCTAATTATGATGTCTTTTTCTATCTCAAAATCATCGTAATTAATATTAGCATTAAATTGTTCTAAGGTTAAAGGAAATGAAGGACTACTAATTTGTTTTCTCAAAATATCTTTAGTTTTTTTTCTAGTTTTTGTTATTCCTGATTTTATAGAAAAATTAAACTCAGGCATATATGCGGGTTTAAAAAAAGGAAGTCCGCACGTGTGATCATAATGGAAGTGAGAAACAAAAATATCAAATTTTTTAATGTCTCTATCCACAATACTTTCTCCTAAATTTTTAAGACCTGAACCCATATCAAATATAATTACTTTATCATCAATAATCAATTCCACGCATGATGTATTCCCTCCATATTTTACATAATCTCTTCCAGGAGTAGGTATACTACCTCTTACTCCCCAAAACTTAATTTCCATTATTTTTTTATCTTTTCTCATAATATAAATATTTCATTTTTATTATTCCTTTTTAATGTTTTTTAAAACCTCAGGAAAATCTTTTATTTGAGGTAATTTTAAATTTTCTTTAGCATTAGTCAAACTTTTTAAAAAACTTTTTGACGGCTCCAAATTTATAAATTGTTTAGGAGTTAATGCTACTAATCTTCTGTTAGGAATATCAGTATGATATAAATTAACATTATAGGATCTATCATAACCAACAACTGCTGTTAGAGCAGGTAAAACCGCAACACCCAAGCCTGCCTCTACCATAGATAAAGCAACTTCATAAGACCTAGTATGTGCAACGGCTTTAGTATTAACCATACTTTTTTTAAACCACTCTTCAATTCTCTTTTTATGCTGACTTCCAAACTCAAATATAATACTAGATGATAATATTTTTTTATTTTCGTCCTCTATATCATTTAAATTTTTTACATTTTCTAATGCAATATTTTTAGGAATAGCTAATACATATGGATCACTGTAAACCTCTTGACTATGAAATGATAAATTAGAGGCAGCTATAGAGTCTGCAGCTACAACTGCAACATTTAACTGTCTAGCATAAAGTAAATCAATTGCTTCTGCTGGTGCAACTTCTAAAACATTAATTTCAATATTTGGTTTTATTTTAGAAAAGTCTTTCATTGTTGATGGAAGTACATTCCTAGCTACAGATGATAACATTCCTACTTTAATTACACCTCTAGTATTTTCCGAAAACTGCTTAAGCCCTTCTTCAGTTTCTTCTAAACTAGCAATAATTTGTTCTGCTCTTGAGCTTAAGTATTCTCCAGCATCTGTTAATTGGATTTTATTAAATCCTCTATTAAAAAGTCTAGATCCAGCTTCTTCTTCAAGTTTAGATATTTGTTGTGATAAAGAAGGTTGCGCTAACCCTAACATTTTTGATGCTTTAGTATATGATTTAGCTTGGGCAACTGCCCAGAATATTTTTAATTGATGTAATGTCATTGCCATATTATTAATATATAAGTTTTATTTATTTATTAAATTATATTATTATTTCAACACATGTTCAATTTACAACTAATATTGAGAAACAAAAACTTCCTTCATACTAGTAATTTAATTATTAAATTAATATCATATAGCTATTTTTTATATATTATAACTTTTACAAGGCTTTTTGAAGATAAAACTAAAATATATTGGTGTTATGGATCTTTTCCGAGTGACAATGATATTAAATGGCTTTTGATATCTATATGCTTAAGTTTTTTTCCTACTACTATATTCCTAGTATTGATATATATAAATTTATTTAAAATCAATTTCAGTTCTAATTACGAGTAGATTAACATCAAAGGTAATTTATCTTCATATATTAATGTAATTAAATTTTTTTCTTTGCTATCT